>NZ_JBEZLP010000005.1:217816-494958 GCF_040652195.1 Streptomyces sp. NPDC048278 | reverse complement strand
CCGCTACGAGCGCAAGCCGGAACACTTCCTCGCCTTCACCGCCATCGCCGCGACCCTCATATGTCACCGCCGACTCACCAAATGAAATGGCGTCTAAGAGGGTGTCTCACGTGGCGATTTTCGCGAGCTTCTTGGAGCAGGTCAGGGCGGTGGCCATGGCCGGACTTCGGCTCTGCCGGTCGTTGCGTCCACATACGAGATCTTGAGGCCACGAGTAGTCCATGGCAGGCTCATGCCGCGTGATCGATGAATTCGCGAAGGGCAGCCTGCTCGGGAGACTGCGGCGGGACCGCAAGGCGTTGCTCTGGAAACTCGACGGCCTGTCCGAATACGACACTCGCCGGCCTTTGACAGCGACGGGGACCAACCTCCTCGGCCTGGTCAAACACGTGGCCGGCGTCGAGGCCAGGTACTTCGGTGAGGTCTTCGACCGCCCGTCCCCGGAACCGCTGCCCCGCTGGCAGGACCACGACGGCAGCGATCTGTGGGCGGCTGAGGACGAAACGCGCGAACAGATCATCGAGTCCTACCGACGCACGTGGGAACACTCGGACGCGACGATCGACGGGCTTGCCCTCGACACCCCAGGCCACGTGCCGTGGTGGCCGGAGCCTTATTCCAACACGAACCTGTTCGCCATCCTGGTCCACGTCCTCGGCGAGACCAACCGGCATGCCGGGCACGCCGACATCCTGCGCGAAGGCGTCGACGGCCGAACCGGGATGCGGCCCGAACACGAGATGCAGATCGATGGAGAAGCCCGCGCCGCCTACTGCGCGAAGATCGAGCAGGCCGCCAGATCGGCCGCATCAGGCAGGGATACTGCCGTCGTTCGTGGCTCGACCGCAAGGCGGCGGGACCGCTCCGTGTGACGAACGGGCTCCGGTCACCGCAGTGGTGTACGTACTGACCAGCGGCTGTGCCTGGCGGCATCAGCCGCCGACGATCGGCACGTCCTCGGCGATCGTCTGCGCGGCCTCCGTTCGCGCCAAAAGGGCGTACTGCAGCTTTGTGTTGTGCTCTTCCTAGGCCCTGGCTGCGTGCCTGTCGCTCGGCCCCTGCTACGCAAGGCGATACGACGCCCCGCGGTCAGCCTGTCTCGCCACTGAAGGAAGCACCCAGCTTCACCTCTGCCCAACGGGCGTCCGTTTGCGGAACTACGCCGCCGCCGGCCCGCCAAGACTTGACGCACAGCCAGAGACTGCACGTGCCCGACGCGGTGACCATCGCCAGTTCGCCGGCCTCTGCGAATTTCGGCAGTTCCGGGTGGGGATTTCCTTGAGCGTCCGCGCCGAAGGCAACCTCTCTGGGTACGAGCCGGATCTGTCCGCGACTCTCGGACTTCGCAGTGATGCCCGGACCCTTCAAGCCGACGAAACTTCCACCGGCTGCCTTTTCGCTCCAACCGACGACACCCTCGTCGTTGTGCCCCAGCCCGAGGACTCCGTATCCAAACCCGGGTCCCGGCAGAGTTACTTCTCCTACGACACCCGATACTGTTTTCAGGTTGAGCTGAGGATCTGTGCCAACTGCGGCCTCATTGGCCGTTGTTCCCTTGACGCCGGCAGAGGCGGAAACCACGAAGTGTGAAGATTCTGGAGGGGTTTCCTCGCTGTCGGTGAAAAAACCCCAGACCCCGAGCTTGCCGAAAGCCCATGCCCTTCCGACCACTCCATGACCCGTTGCGCTCTGGCCAAAGACTCCGTGACCTCTGCCATTTGTTTCCCCGACCACGCCGTTGCCGTTAACGTCGTTTCCGCCGTAGACCCCGGCGATCCCGTCTTGTTGTGACTTGCCCACGAGGTTATCCGCCATGATCCCGTCATCCTTTCTGCGGTATCCCTCATTTCTCCGGCACGGCAGCAGTCAGCCGTCGGTTCGCCGCCGGCCGGGGGCCGACATGGCCCTGCCACCAGCATCGGCCCTAACTGGCCCCGTCGCACCCGCAGGCTGCCCTTGGCGCGGAGGACGCCGTGCCGGCGTCACGCACGCCAAGGACTTTGATGGGGACGGGAGCTGTCCCCTGAGGGCGAGGTTGTGCAGCCGGGCGATGCTGAGCCTTGCGGTGTGCACGCCGTCGCCCTGCAGACGGCAGTTGCGAAGGATCTTCCAGATTTTGATCCGCGCGAAGACGTGCTCGACGCGGGCCCGGACCTTGCGGTGTGAGGTGTTGTGTTCCTCCTACCATGCAGGCAGTTCGGTCTGACCGAGTTCGCGGCGGTGCGGGATGGGCAGGCCGGTGCCCCGGTAGCCGCCGTCCGCGATGACCATGGCCCGGCCGACGGCGACGACGCGTCGGGTGCCGGCGTCGATGCAGTGACCAGCTTGATGAACTGCCGTGAGCTCAGCCTGGGTACGGGAGGAGTCCGGCGGCGATTCGTTCCCAGGATGTCTTGAGTTCTGCGAGCAGTTGTGGTTGGTCGGGGGCGAGGTCGGCCTGTTCGCGGAGGTCGGTGGTGAGGTGGTAGAGGTGGTCGTCGCCGGCGGCGTCCTGGTAGTACTTCCAGCCGCCGCGGCGGAGTGCGCGGTTGGCCCGGACGCGCCAGAAGAGGTCGCGTTCGGGGAGGCGTTCGCCGCGGAGGAGGTAACCGGCGAGGCTGGTGGCGTCCAGGGGGTAGGAGGGATCTGGGCGGGCGCCGGCCAGTTCCAGCAGGGTGGCGGTCCAGTCCGGGGTGAACAGGGGCTCATGGCTGACCTGGTGGCCGTCGATGCGGGCCGGCCAGCGGACGATGGTCGGTACCCGGATGCCACCCTCCTGGAGCACGAACTTCTCACCGCTCAGCGGCCACAGGTAGGACCAGCGTTCGCCGCCGTTGTCGCTGGCGAACAGGACGACCGTGTCGTCCTCCTGCCCGGACCGGCGCAGCGCGTCCAGCACCTCGCCGACGGCCGCGTCCAGGCTCTGCACCATCTCGGTGTACTTGGCGACCGAGCCGCCGTCGTAGTGGTTGAGCGCGTTGCTGATCTCCGCCTGGCTGGTGGCGGCCCGGATCTTCGCCGCGATCCCCGCGCCGGTCTCCTCGTCGCCCTCGGCGAGCCAGGGCCAGTGCGGGGTGGTGAAGTTGAGGTTCAGCAGCCAGGGGGAGCCGTGTGCGCGGCCGACGTACTCGACGGCCCGTTCGGTCAGCACGGTCGTGTAGTACCGCAGGTCCTTGTACTCGGCGTCGCCCTCGTAGAGGTCGTAGTCGCCCAGCTGACCCAGTTTGGAGAAGTATTCGAGGACCCCGCCGAAGTTGCCGAAGAACTCGTCCCAGCCGGACTTCGTCGGGCTGAAGTCGGGCAGCCAGCCGCAGTGCCACTTGCCGATGAGGGCGGTGGCGTAGCCGGACTTCTTCAGGAGGGAGGCGAGGGTGGGGTGGTGCGGGTCCAGGCCCTGCGTCCTGGCGGCGATGGGCTCGGCGAGGCCGCCCGGCGTACGCCCGGGATAGCGGCCGGTGTAGAGGCTGAACCGGGTGGGGGAGCAGGTGGCCGAGCCGGAGTAGGCGTCCGTGAACCGCACGCCCTGGCGGGCCAGCCGGTCCAGGTTCGGCGTTCTGATGTGCGGGGCGCCGTACGAGGAGAGGTCGGCCCAGCCGAGGTCGTCGCCGAGGATGACCAGGAAGTTGGGACGACGGGTGTGGGAGGGCGCGGTACGGGCCGCGAAGGGGCGCTCGGCGGGGGCCGGGGCGGCTTCGGCGGGGGTGGCGGTGGCCCCGGCGACGGCGCTGACCGCGCCGCCGCCGACGAGACCACCGAAGGTACGACGGGTTATCTCGGGCATGGGCATGACGTCGATGTGATCAGCCGGGCCGCCCGGGGCGCCAGCGGTACGGCGCTGATTTCATGCACCTGAAACGCTGCCCCAGCCCGCCCCCGTCACCAGACCCCCCGTCAGCCGGACTCCCGTCAGCCGGCCACCCGCAAGAAGAGGACCGTTCGTCCCGGGACCGTGATCACCGTCCCCGCCTCGTGCACCACCCCCGGCTCCGCGCCCTGTTCCTCCAGCGAGGTGTCCACCAGCACCTCGTAGCGCTCCGCCCACGGCGGGCCCGGCAGGGCGAACTCCGTCGGGCGGGCGCCGGCGTGCAGGATCGTCAGGAAGCTGTCGTCGAGGACCGGGGCGCCGCGTTCGTCGCGGCCGGGTATGTCCCGGCCGGAGAGGTACATGCCGAGGGTGGCGGCGGGCGCGTACCAGTCGCCCGCGGTCATCTCCTCCCCGTGGGCGGTGAACCAGGCCAGGTCGCGCAGGCCGTCCGCCGAGTGCGCGCGGCCGGAGAAGAAGGCGCGGCGGCGCAGCACCGGGTGGTGGTGGCGGAGCCGGACGAGGCGGGCGGTGAGGTCGAAGAGGGGCCGCCAGGCGGGGTCGTCGAGCAGGCTCCAGTCCAGCCAGCTGATGTCGTTGTCCTGGCAGTAGGCGTTGTTGTTGCCGCGCTGAGTGCGGCCCAGTTCGTCGCCGGCGACCAGCATCGGGACGCCCGTCGAGAGGAGCAGGGTGGTGAGGAGGTTCCGCAGCTGCCGTCGGCGCAGGGCCTGTACGCCCTCGTCGTCCGTCTCGCCCTCCGCGCCGCCGTTCCAGGACCGGTTGTCGCCGGAGCCGTCCCGGTTGTCCTCGCCGTTGGCCTCGTTGTGCTTGCGCTCGTACGACACCAGGTCGCGCAGGGTGTAACCGTCGTGCGCGGTGACGAAGTTGACCGAGGCGTAGGGGCGGCGACCGCCCCAGGCGTAGAGGTCGCTGGAGCCGGAGAGGCGGTAGCCGAGGTCGCGCACGTCCGGGAGGGCGCCGCGCCAGAAGTCGCGGACGGCGTCGCGGTAGCGGTCGTTCCATTCGGTCCACAGGGGTGGGAAGGCGCCCACCTGGTAGCCGCCCGAGCCGACGTCCCAGGGCTCGGCGATCAGCTTCACCCGGCGCAGCACCGGGTCCTGGGCGATCACGGCGAGGAAGGGGGAGAGCATGTCGACGTCGTGCATCGAGCGGGCCAGCGCGGCGGCGAGGTCGAAGCGGAAGCCGTCCACGCCCATCTCCGTGACCCAGTAGCGGAGCGAGTCGGTGATCAGGCGCAGCACGTGCGGGCGGACCACGTGCAGGGTGTTGCCGCAGCCGGTGTAGTCGGCGAAGCGCCGGGCGTCGTGGTCCTGGAGCCGGTAGTAGCCCCGGTTGTCGATGCCCTTCAGGGAGAGCGTCGGGCCCAGCTCGCCCGCCTCGGCGGTGTGGTTGTAGACCACGTCGAGGATGACCTCGATCCCGGCCGCGTGCAGCGCCCGCACCATCCGCTTGAACTCGCCGACCTGCTGTCCCGTCGTACCGGAGGCGGCGTAGGCCGCGTGCGGGGCGAAGTAGCCGATGGAGTTGTAGCCCCAGTAGTTCTTCAGGCCGCGCTTGAGCAGGTGGTCCTCGTGGGCGAACTGGTGGACGGGGAGCAGCTCCACGGCCGTCACACCCAGGTTCACGAGGTGCTCGACGGCGGCCGGGTGGGCCAGGCCCGCGTAGGTGCCGCGGAGTTCCTCGGGTATCCCGGGGTGCAGTCTGGTGAAGCCGCGCACGTGCAGCTCGTAGATGACGGAGTCCGCCCACGGCGTCTTCGGGCGGTGGTCGTCGGACCAGTCGTCGTCATCGTGGACGACGACGCCCTTGGGGACGTACGGTGCCGAGTCGCGGTCGTCCCGGACGGTGTCGGCGACCTGCTGGTCCGGCCAGTCCCGGACGTGCCCGTACACCTCGGGCGGCAGCGCGAACTCGCCGTCCACCGCCCGCGCGTACGGGTCGAGGAGCAGCTTCGCCGGGTTCCAGCGGGCGCCGGTCCACGGGTCCCAGCGGCCGTCGACCCGGTAGCCGTAGCGCTGTCCCGGGAGCACGCCGGGGACGAAGCCGTGCCAGATCTCGTGCGTGAGTTCGGTCAGCGGGATGCGGGTCTCCCGCCCCTGCTCGTCGAAGAGGCAGAGCCGGACCGCCTCCGCCCCGGCCGCCCACAGCGCGAAGTTGGTGCCCGCCACGCCGTCGGGACCGACCCGGAACCGGGCGCCGAGCGGTGTCGACGCCCCCGGCCACGCGGACGGGACGGGGAGGGGCGTCCCGTTCACCGCGGGGGCGTGCGCCGTTGCGCCGGCCCCCGCGCGGCCCTCCACCGCGGCGCCGTTCACCCCGGCGCCGTCCGCCCTCGGGGCCCGCGCCGGTGCCCCCTGCTGCTCGGCTGCGCTCGTCACCTGTCGGCCCCTTTATGTGTCCCGCGGCTCGCCGACCACCGGGCGCACCCGCACCCGCGTCCGAGCAGCCGACGGGGCCCGGACTCCCGGTCCCGGGCACGGTCGGCGGCTCGCTACGGACGTGCCCGCGACGGCTCTCGCACGGGCACGGCGGCTCCCCAGCTCGTCGTCCTTCCCTCTGTTCTGCCCAGTGCCGGCGTCGCACTCACGTTTCCCCGGGGCATGCCCGCTCGTTGAGCCGCACGTGAGGCATCCACAAGGGCGCGCACGGCGCGCGGGGGCCGCGTTGGCCGCGGTACTGACATGGGCGGGGCTGCTGGCGGGAGCCGTCGGCTGCTCCCCGGACGGCACGGACGGGCTCGGCATCGACCACGTCCTCGGCGGCAAACCCCCGGCACCCGAGGACGTCATCCGCATCTCCCTGGACGACGGCACCAGGGCCGTGCGGCCCGACGGGCCGCTGACGGTACGGGTGCCGGACGGCCGCCTGGAGTCCGTCAGGGTCGTCAGGTCCCAGGACGCCCAGGACTCCCCGGTCCCCGGGCACATCGCGGCGGGCGGCACGATCTGGCGGCCGGACGACCCGAGACTCGCGCTCGCCGCCAAATACACCGTCGACGCGGTCGCCGTGGACGGCGACGGCCACCGCTCGGCCCGCCACACCACCTTCACCACGCTCGTCCCCGCCGAACGCTTCATCGGGTACGTCACCCCGGAGAACCGGGCCGTCGTCGGCACCGGCATGATCGTCTCCCTCGCCTTCAGCCGCGGCATCGAGGACCGCGCCGCCGTCGAGCGCGCGATCCAGGTCACCGCCAAGCCGGCGGTGGAGATCCGCCCGCACTGGTTCGGCGACAACCGCCTCGACTTCCGCCCCGAGCACTACTGGCAGCCCGGCACGGTCGTCACCGTCGGCCTGAACCTCCGCGACGTCGAGGGCGCCCGCGGCGTCTACGGCCTCCAGTCCAAGACGTTCACCTTCACCGTCGGCCGCAGCCAGGTCTCCCTCGTCGACGCTGCCGCCCACACCATGCAGGTCCGCCGGGACGGCGAACTGCTCGCCACCGTGCCGATCACCGCGGGGGCACCGGAGCACACCACCTACAACGGGAAGATGGTGGTGATGGAGATGCACGACGTGACCCGCATGAACAGCCAAACGGTCGGCTTCGGCGGCGAGTACGACATCCCCGACGTCCCGCACGCCCTCAAACTCACCGACTCCGGCACCTTCCTGCACGGCAACTACTGGGCCCCGGACGCCCCCGGACGCGTCAACGTCAGCCACGGCTGCGTGGGGCTGCGCGACGTGAAGGGCGGCAGCTCGGACACGCCCGCGGGCTGGTTCTACGACCGCAGCCTCATCGGGGACGTGATCGAGGTCGTCAACAGTCAGGACAAAACGGTCTCTCCCGACAACGGCCTCGGCGGGTGGAACATGGGGTGGAAGGAGTGGAAGGCGGGCAGCGCGGTCAAGTGACCAGGTGGGGGCGGGCCGGTGGGGGGCGAGAAGTTGCGACGCAACGGTGACATTCGCCCAACACCAACCTCAAAACCCTGCGGTTAATATGCGCCAGAGCGCGCGCCTGACGCGCCGGGGTGGGCCTGACCAGGCCCTGGGAGGGGAGAAGGACTTTGAACGAGTGGCCGATATCGGGGGCGTCGGTTCGGGGGACGCGGCGGAAGCAGGGGATGGCGGTCGTCGCGGGCATCCTGCTCATGGCCGTCACCGCCTGCGGCGGGGGCGGCTCCTCCGACAAGGGGGCGGACCAGGGCAAGACCAAGGACTCCACCACCCAGGCGAGCAAGCAGTCCGTGGCCACCGTCAGCATCAGCCCCAAGTCCGGTGCGACCGGCGTGGACACCAGCGGCGCGCTCAAGGTCAGCGCCGCCAAGGGCAAGCTGACCGACGTCGAGGTGAAGGACGCCAAGGGCAAGGAGATAGCCGGGGCGATCGCGGCGGACGGCGCCAGCTGGACGCCCTCGACGCACCTCGCCAACTCCACGAAGTACACGGTCCACGCGATCGCCAGGGACGCCGCCGGGCGGGAGTCGGCGGAGGACTCCAGCTTCACGACCCTCACCCCGAAGAACACGTTCATCGGCTACTTCACGCCGGAGGACGGTTCCACGGTCGGCGTCGGCATGCCGTTCTCCGTCCACTTCACCCGGGGCATCACCGACCCGGCCGCGGTGGAGAAGGCGATCACCATCAAGACCGAGCCGGCCGTCGACGTCCAGGGCCACTGGTTCGGCAACGACCGCCTCGACTTCCGGCCCGAGAACTACTGGAAGTCCGGCACGAAGGTCTCCGTCTCCCTCAACCTCGACGGCGTCGAGGGCCGGGACGGGGTCTACGGCGAGCAGGCCAAGACCGTGAAGTTCACGATCGGCCGCAACCAGGTCTCCGTCGTCGACGCCAAGAAGCACACGATGAAGATCATGCAGGACGGCAAGGTCGTGAAGACCCTCGCGGTCACGACCGGCAAGCCGGGCTACGACACGTGGAACGGCCAGATGGTCATCAGCGAGAAGCTGCGCGTCACGCGCATGAACGGCGAGACGGTCGGCTACGGCGGCGAGTACGACATCAAGGACGTGCCGGACGCGATGCGGCTGACCACGTCGGGGACGTTCATCCACGGCAACTACTGGGGTGGGGACGCGTTCGGCAACTACAACGCGAGCCACGGGTGCGTCGGCCTTCGGGACATCCGGGGTGGGGGTGACCGGTCGGTGCCGGCCGCCTGGTTCTTCGACCACTCGATCATCGGGGACGTGGTGACGGTGAAGCACTCGAACGACCGGACCGTGTCGCCGGACAACGGGCTCAACGGGTGGAACATGTCGTGGAAGGAATGGACTGCGTAGCCGGTTGTCTGCGGGTGCGTGGGGGCTGGTCGCGCAGTTCCCCGCGCCCCTGAGGTGGGGGGCGTGAACGCCCGCTAACCTGCGAGGCATGACTGTAACCCTCGAAGTCGCTGAAGGCGTCGGTACGATTCGCCTCGACCGCCCACCTATGAACGCGCTCGACGTCGCCACGCAGGACCGGATCAAGGAGCTGGCGGGTGAGGCCACCCGTCGCGAAGACGTGCGTGCCGTTGTCATCTACGGCGGTGAGAAGGTCTTCGCGGCGGGAGCCGACATCAAGGAAATGCAGAACATGGACCATGCCGCCATGGTTCTGCGCTCCCGTGACCTCCAGGACTCCTTCAGCGCCGTCGCCCGGATCCCCAAGCCGGTCGTCGCCGCCGTCACCGGCTACGCGCTCGGCGGCGGTTGCGAACTCGCCCTCTGCGCGGACTACCGCATCGCCGCCGACAACGCCAAGCTCGGGCAGCCCGAGATCCTGCTCGGGCTCGTCCCGGGGGCCGGCGGCACCCAGCGGCTGCCGCGGCTGATCGGCCCGTCGAAGGCCAAGGACCTGATCTTCACGGGCCGGATGGTCAAGGCCGACGAGGCGCTCGCCATCGGCCTCGTCGACCGGGTCGTGCCCGCCGCCGACGTCTACACCGAGGCGCACGCCTGGGCGGCGAGGCTGGCGCAGGGGCCGGCGATCGCGCTGCGGGCCGCCAAGGAGGCGATCGACACCGGTCTGGAGACCGACCTGGAGACCGGGCTCGCCGTCGAACGGAACTGGTTCGCCGGTCTGTTCGCCACCGAGGACCGGGAGCGCGGGATGCGGAGCTTCGTCGAGGAGGGGCCTGGCAAGGCCAAGTTCCTGTGATCTTCGCCCTGCTGTGAAAGTCCCGAACCACTTGCAATTGACGCGATGTCTGATTCCGGGTCCCCCGATGGGGCGGATTATGGGAGCCTTAAGGCAACCCTAAGCCCGCCTTGTCGAGGGGGTCTGGCGATTGCCCGGAGATGGTACGTCTTCCCAGGTCGGACCGGCCGCCGATACTTCCGCAATGCCGACGGCATATGCCGTTCGCCCGGTATCGGGCGGAAGCTTTGCGGGGGCGTATTCCCCAGGAACGGCCACGGAGGGCGCTTGGGGCGGCCATGATGGGGGCATGGCGGGGCTGGAGGGCATCGAACAGCCGCGGGGACACAGCCGTGCGGCCGCGGCGCGGTGGTCGCCTGCGGTCGAGGACGAGCGGGCGCTCAAGGCGATCGAGCTGTTCGGCAACCCGACGGACGCAGAGGTTCCGCTGCCGTCCCGCCCCGAGTCCGCGGCGACCGCCCGCCGGCTCGCCCAGGTCGTCGTGCTCCGCCAGTGGCGGCTCAGCCCCAAGATGACAGAGGACGCGGTCTTACTCGTCTCGGAACTCGTGGGCAACGCCGTGCGGCACACCGGCGCCCGGGTGTTCGGCCTCCGGATGCGCCGCCGCCCCGGCTGGATCCGGGTGGAGGTACGCGATCCGTCCCGCGGGCTCCCCTGCCTGATGCCGGTTCAGGAGACGGACATCAGCGGCCGGGGCCTGTTCCTGGTGGACAAACTCTCGGACCGCTGGGGCGTGGACCTGCTTCCCCGGGGCAAGACGACGTGGTTCGAGATGCGGGTGGCTGATCGATAGAGCCCGGCGGAAGGCGCCCCGTCAGAGGTGCGGGGCTGTAGGCGAATTGCGGCTCCGCCGCGTGGGCGCGAAGCACCCCCACCGACCGCGACGTGCAAATACAACCCTTGTCGGGTCAATAGCGCACTTTCTTACCTATCCCACTTTAAATAGTGCAGGTGACCCCCACCCCCCGACGCGACCTCCTCCGCGCAGGCGCCGCCCTCACCGCCGGCGGCACGCTCGCCGCCGGATGCGGCACCACCGGTACGGCCACCGCAGCACCCCCCACCGTCACCCCCACCTCACCGTCGGCCTCCCCCCGCCGGTTCCCCTTCCAGGTCACGCACGGCCCCCGCACCACCGCCGCCGTCGCTCTCACCTTCCACGGCCAGGGCGACCCCGCCCTGGCCGAGCAGCTCCTCGACTCCGCCGAGCAGCACGGCGCCCACCTCACCGTGCTGGCCGTCGGCAGCTGGCTCGACGAATACCCCGCCATGGCCCGCCGTGTCCTCGACGGCGGGCACGACCTGGGCAACCACACCCAGCGGCACGTCTCCATCAACGCCATGGCGGAGGCCGACGCCCGCAAGGAGATCACCGACTGCGCGGACCGGCTGAAGCGGCTCACCGGATCGATCGGCAGCTGGTTCCGTCCCTCCAGGGCGCCGACCGCCTCCTCGCTCGTCGCCCGGCTCGCGGCCGAGGCCGGGTACCCGCACGTGCTGTCGTACGACGTCGACTCGCTCGACTACACCCGGCCCGGTGCGTCGGCCATCACCCGGAAGGTGCTCGCGGAGGTCACCGGCGGCTCGGTGGTGAGCATGCACTTCGGGTATCCGGACACGGTCGCCGCCCTCCCCGCCGTCCTCCAAGAACTCCACCGCCGTGGACTGCGCGCGGTGACCACCACGGAGCTGCTCAGCTGATGCGAACCACGAACGCCGCCCGTCTGCTGTCCGCCGGTGCCGTCCTCGCCGCGCTGGCGCTGCTGCCCGCGTGCAGCGGCGACTCCGACAGCCCCGCGGCACCGGCCACCGGCACCGCCGCGGCCGTGCAGCCGCCGGCGAAGAAGGCGGAGCAGGCCGTCGACGGCCTGCCGGGGATGCCCCCGGTCCTCGACCCGAAGGACGTGTACGCCGCCGACCGCCCCGGCAACCTCTCACCCGTGGTCAAGGGCTTCCCGTCCCTGGTCTACGTCCCGAACACCAACTCGGACACCGTCTCGGTCATCGACCCGAAGACGTACCGGGTGACCGGGACCATCCGGGTCGGCCGGCAGCCGCAGCACGTCGTGCCGTCCTGGGACCTGAAGACGCTGTGGGTCAACAACGACCTGGGCAACAGCCTCACCCCCATCGACCCGAGGACCGGCCGGGCCGGCAAGCCGGTCGCCGTGCACGACCCGTACAACCTGTACTTCACGCCCAACGGCAGGTACGCGATCGTGATGGCCTCCAACGACCGCCAGCTGGTCTTCCGGGACGCGCACACCATGCAGACCGTCAAGGCCCTGCCGGTCAGCTGCTACGGCGTCAACCACGCCGACTTCTCCATGGACGGCCGGTATTTCATCGTGTCCTGCGAGTTCAGCGGCGAGGTGCTCAAGGTCGACACCGAGCAGATGAAGGTGCTCCGGCAGGAGAAGCTGCCGTTCCACGGCGCCATGCCGCAGGACGTCAAGGTCTCGCCGGACGGCAAGCGGTTCTACATCGCCGACATGATGGCCGACGGGGTGTGGATCCTGGACGGCGACGCCTTCACCAAGCCGACCTTCCTGCCCACCGGCAAGGGCGCGCACGGGCTGTACGTCAGCCGGGACTCGCGCGTGATGTACATCTCCAACCGGGGCGAGGGCACGATCTCCCTCTTCGACTTCGCCCAGAACCGGCTGACCGGGAAGTGGCGGCTGCCGGGCGGCGGCAGCCCCGACATGGGCGGGGTCTCGGCGGACGGCAAGGTGCTCTGGCTCTCCGGCCGGTACAACTCCGAGGTGTACGCCATCGACACCCGCACCGGCGCCGAACTGGCCCGCATCCACGTCGGCAGCGGTCCGCACGGCCTCGCCGTCTACCCGCAGCCGGGCCGCTACTCGCTCGGCCACACCGGCATCTTCCGCTGAGGCCGGAACCGGCCGGGCCTCAGCCCCTGAGCAACAGCGCCTCGGCGCCCACCGGCACATAGCCGGCCGCCTGGAACGCCCGCCAGCTGCGGGCGTTCCCCGGGGCGACCTGCGCCCACAGGGGCTCCTCGGCGAGGTGCCGGGCAGCGGCCACCAGGGCCCGGCCCAGCCCCCGCTGCCGTGCCCCCTCGTCCACCTCCACCGAGACCTCCAGACGTCCCGCGACGCCCCGGCCGAGCACCACCAACCCGCCGTCCGCCGCCCAGGCGCGCACCTCGTCGCGGCGGCCCCGGGCGTATGCGACCCGGAAGTGGTCGGGGCCGGTGAGTTCCGTCAGCGGCAGGTCCGGGCGGCCGGGGAGCGGGCCGGCGACCAGCAGCCCGTCGATCGTCTCCTGCTCCCGGCCCGTGCGGTCCATCAGGGCGGTGAGGAAGCGCGCGTTCATCGTCGCGGCCAGGGCATCGGTGGGCGTCGCGCGCAGGGTGGCGTACACCCACTCCGGGTCCTCGTCGACGAAGACCACCGAGTGGGCGGCGAAGGAGAGGACCCCGGCGTCCCGGTCGGACGGCTGCGCGACGACCGTCGTACGGCCGTCGGGCGGCGGGAAGACGCCACGGGCCGCCGCGTCGAGAATGTCGCGAAGAGTCTCTGCCACCGCGTACCCCACCCCTGACCCCTGTTCCTTGAGTCTCCACCCACTGGAAGGCCCACACTCGCAGACATGATCGACGACGGCACCGGACTTCTCACCATCGGCGAGCTGGCGAAGGCCACCGGGCTGACCGTGCGCACCATCCGTTACTGGTCCGACGAGGGCGTGCTCACCCCGGTGACCCGCTCCGCCGGCGGCTACCGGCTCTACGACGCCGAGTCGTTCGCCCGCCTGGAGCTGATCCGCACCCTGCGCGAGCTGGGGCTCGGCCTGGGGCATGTGCGCGAGGTGCTCTCCGGCGAGCGGACCGTGGCGGAGGTCGCCGAGACGCATGTGGCGGCGCTGGACGCGCAGATCCGTGCCCTCAAGGTGACCCGGGCGGTGCTGTCGACCGTGGCGCGACGGGGTTCGACCGCAGAGGAGATGACGCTCATGAACAAGCTGGCGCGGCTGTCGGCAGCCGAACGGAAGCGGATCATGGAGGAGTTCGTGGCGGAGCTGTTCCACGGGCTCGACACCGTGGACCCGGCCATCGAGGCGCGGATGCGCTCCATCGCGGTGGACCTGCCGGAGGAGCCCACCCCCGAGCAGGTCGACGCCTGGGTGGAGCTGGCCGAGATAATCCAGGACCCGGAGTTCCGGGCCGAGATGCGGCGGGTCGTCGAGTTCAACGCGGCGGACCGGGGGCACTCCGCCGCGGGTCGGGGCACCTGGTTCCCCATGCGGCTGGTGCAGTCGGGCGGGGAGGCCCTGCGGCGGGGAATCGCCCCCGAGTCGCCCGAGGCGGAGGCGATCGTCCGGGAGGTGCTGGGGGGCGGCGACCTGACCGCCGTACTCGAACGGATGGAGTCCGCGTCCAACGATCGGCTCGCCCGGTACCGGCAGTTGCTGTGCGAGGTGAAGGGCGTTGGGCCCGCCGCCGCGCACCGTGAGGAGTTCGCCTGGGTGGTCGCCGCACTGCGAGCTCGCGCGGCCGGTTAATCTGACCTCCGTCAACAGGCAGTAAAGCGTACGAAGGGGCGGATCCGGTGGCGGACATCGAGGAAGCACGCAAGCAGTTCGAGCGGATCGATACGGACGGTGACGGCGTCATCACCGCGGCCGAGTTCAAGACCGCCCTGGCCCAGGGGGGCGACTGGAACGTGACCGACACGGTCGCCGAGGCCATCATCAAGACCCGCGACCTCAACGGCGACAAGGTCCTGTCGTTCGACGAGTTCTGGGCCTACCTGAGCAAGTGACCCGACGGAAGGGGCGCCCGGCACTCCGCGTGCCGGGCGCCCCTTTGCCGTGTCCGGCGCCGGACCTCACCCGTCCGGCCCAGCCCTGGAATAGGGCCCGCACGCCCGGGGTTGTCGCCGCACAGCAGCATATGCATGCAAGTGCATAGACCAATGGGCTATCGGAAGGCGTGTCATGAAGATCGGCATCATCGGCGCGGGCAACATCGGCGGCAACCTCACCCGGCGGCTGGCCGCTCTCGGCCACGACGTGTCCGTGGCGAACTCGCGGGGCCCCGAGACGCTCGCCGGGCTGGCCGAGGAGACGGGAGCGACGGCGGTACGGGCCGGGGAGGCGGCGCGGGGCGCGGAGGTCGTGGTGGTCACGGTCCCGGTGAAGGCGGTCCCGGGCCTGCCGTCCGGCCTCCTCGACGGCGCCGCGGCGGACGCCGCCGTGATCGACACGAACAACTACTACCCGCGGGAGCGGGACGGCCGGATCGCCGGCATCGAGGACGAGGGCATCACGGAGAGCCGCTGGACCGAACGGCAGATCGGCCACCCCGTGATCAAGGCCTTCAACGGCACCTTCGCCCAGGACATCCTGGACCGCGGCCGTCCCGCCGGCGACCCCGGCCGCCAGGCCCTCCCGGTCTCCGGCGACGACGAGGACGCCAAGCGGGTCGTCCGCGCCCTGATCGACGAACTCGGCTTCGACACCGTCGACAACGGCGGCATCGACGACTCCTGGCGCCAGCAGCCGGGCACCCCGGTGTACGGCCTGCGGGCGGACGCCGAGAGTGTGCGCAAGGCCCTGGCCGAGGCGTCCCCGGAGCGCCCGGAGAACTTCCGCGGCTGACGGCTGACGGCTGACGGCTGACGGCGGACGACTGACGACTGGCGGTGGGACCGAGCCGGGGAGCCCGGTCCCACCGCCCGTACCGCCGCCGCCCCGGACCGGCGCCGCCGCTCAGTCCTCCTTCGCCGCCCAGGCCTTGAGGTCGGCCCTGCTCGCGAAGTCCGCCACGTCCTTGTCGTGCGGGTCGCTGGTGTACTGGTGGAAACGCCAGTCGGCCTGGATGCGCGGGTGGCCCGCGCCGACGTAGTCGGCGATCCAGAGGCCGTCGCCGGCGTACGAGGTCGTGTCGATCGTGAGCCAGTAGTTTCGATTCGTGTAGAGGATCACCCGGTTGTTCGGCCGGAGCGCCTTCACCTTGCGGATGAAGGAGTCCTTCTCGGCGTTGCTCGCGTGGGTGCCGTCGCCGGTGGTCTCCCAGTCGACGGCGAGGATCTCGCCCGCCTTCTCCGGGGCGTGCTGGACGAAGTACTCGGCCTGGGCGGTGAGGTTGCCGGGCCAGAGGAAGTGGTAGTAGCCGACGACCAGTCCGGCGTCGCGGCCGGTCTTGGTCTGGGCGGCGAGTTTGGGGTTGACGTACGAACGGCCCTCCGTCGCCTTGATGAAGACGAAGGAGAGGCCGTCCGTGTCGTAGCTCGACGACTGGTACGCGCTCACGTCGATTCCGTGCAGCATGGGGGAACTCCCTTGGTGCCAGTGGGGTGACACAAGTTGCAACTGCGTATGTCGTATTCCCCGCCGCGCCGGGAGAGATCCGCGTGGGCGCGTGAATTGTCAGCTTCGGGCCGCCACCTCACCGAGCACGGCCGCCGACTTCGTCGACCAGTCGGAGGTGATGATGCTGGCGTGGTCGGCGGCGAGCAGCGCCAGCCGGGCGGCGACCTCGGCGTCCGTCGGAGCGGTCGAGGAGATCGCCGGTGAGACGTTGTACGCGTCCGTCATGATCAGGATGTAGTGGTTCGTGGCGTAGAACGACGTGTCGTAGCCGTTGTTCACGTACGTCGCCGCGTCGCCGTCGAAGAACACGAACCAGGGCTGGATCGAGGCGTCGTACCTGCTGGTCCGTGGATCCCCGTTCGCGGCGCCCAGCACGGCGGGGAAGGCCTGGGCCTGGGAGATGTTGCCGGCCGCGTACAGGTCCCGCAGGTGGTCGCCGTACTCCTCGTCCGTCCAGTAGTGGTCGAACGGGTTGGCCTGCTCCACCGTGCCCGGGATCAGCTCGAAGATGAACTTGCCCTTGAGCTGGTCACGGGTGGGCCAGGCGTCGGCCTTCGCGGCGGCGTCGAGCGTCGGGTACGACGAGCCGAGCAGGTCGGCCGGCTTGTACACGCTGCTGCCCAGCTTCTGCGCGACGAGCGTGTCGAACGCGGTGGGCCCGAGGCCGATGGTCTGGTTGAACCCGACCTTCATCTCGACCTTGACGACGACGGGCGCGTGGTCCGGGTGCAGTTGCTCCCAGGCGGCCATGTTGTCGAGGCAGCTGCCGAGGTCCTGGCTGGTGGCCTGGCTGTACAACTGGCTCGGTGTATTGGCGTGTTCGCAGTTGTTGTTGTCGCCCCACGGGTTGCTGTGGCTGACCCGCCACCGCTTGCTGATGCTGTCGACGTACACGTCCAGCTCCAGCAGCGACGCCCCGGAGTCCATGGCCTGCGCCCAGTAGGTGTACTTGTCCTTCTCGTACGCGTTGTGCGTGCCGATGGACGTGGTCTCGGAGAACTTCGCCGCGTTGAGGTCCGTGCCCGTGTCCGCGTGTGCCGCCGAGCCCGCCATCACGAACAGAGCCCCGGCACCCACGAGCGCCGCCAGCCGTCTCCGTACACGCATGACCCAACTCCCTTGGCTTGGTGATGAGTTGGCGGAAGCGTAGAAGCTGGCGGTTACCCGGCGGTAGCCCCTGGGGGAACATCGGTATCCGGAACTCCCGCGGGGCGCGCGAGGCCGCACGTACGCTGGCCGCAGGCCGAGGCCCGAGGAGGCGCTGGTGGGAACGGGTCCGGTGGCGGGGCGGCGGCCTGCGGGCCTCTTCGTGGGACTGTGCACCCTGGACGTCGTCCAGCTGGTGGACCATGTGCCCGGGCCGGACTCGAAGCTGACGGCCCGTGACCAGGTGGTGGCCGCGGGCGGTCCGGCCACGGGCGCGGCGGTGGCCTTCGGCCGGCTGGGCGGCCGGCCCCGGCTGCTCACGGGCCTCGGCGTCCATCCGCTGGCCCTCGGCGTCCGGGCGGACCTCGGCGCGCTCGGCGTGCGGGTCACGGACCTCGCCGCCGGCCGCGTGGAACCGCCCGCGGTGTCCTCGGTCCTGGTGACCGCGTCGACCGGGCAGCGGGCGGTCGCCTCGACCAACGCGACCGGACACCGGCTGCGGGCCCCCGCGGAACTGGAGGAACTGGTGGTGTCGTGCGACATCGCCGAGTTCGACGGACACCACATGGACCTGGCCGTCGACGTCGCACGCGCCGCCCGCTCGGCCGGCCGCCGCACCGTCCTCGACGGGGGCAGCTGGAAGGACGGCACGGAGCGGCTGCTGTCCGCCACCGACGTCGCCGTGTGCTCGGCTGACTTCCGCCCGCCCGGTACCGGTACGCCCGCCGAGACCCTGGAGTTCCTCCACGACCACGGGGTGACCTGGGCGGCGGTCACCGCCGGCGGGGCGCCGATCACGTGGTCGGGCCCCGGCGGCGGTGGCCTGGTCGGCGTGCCCGAGACCCGTGTGGTGGACACGCTGGGCGCGGGCGACGTCCTGCACGGCGCCCTCGCCTACCACCTCGGCGGCCCCGCCCCCGTCGAGGGCCCGGCCTTCGCCGAAGCCCTGGCCCGGGCCGCCGCGGTGGCCTCCCGTGCCTGCGCCTCGTTCGGCACCCGCGCGTGGCTGACGGCGGACTGACCGGCGACCACGATTCGGCCAAGTTCCGTGGCCCGGGAAGCGCGGCGGGCGGCGGCCGGTGGGACGTGCCCCCCCCGGGAATCACGCGGTGACGATCCGACTCAAACACGCGTGTTCGAGTCGGGCCCTCGGGGCGTTGTCCCGGACGGGGTGGGTGCGTGGACGGGGTGAGGGCCGGCGGCGGCGACAGGACGCCGCGCACGGCGAGTCGCGCGGGGTAGTGCCGAGGGTTGGCCTGACGTGCGAAGGGGGCGAGCCCGCGCTGCGCGGGCCCCGTCCCCTCAGCACTCGATGATGTTCACCGCCAGCCCGCCCCGGGCGGTCTCCTTGTACTTGACGGACAAGGCGGCGCCGGACGCGACGAGCCCGCTGGCCTGCTGGTTCTCCGGGATTTTCTTGATCCACTCGGCCGCTGGGGACTTCTCGGGGACTTTCGGCCGGCGGCGGTCCTCCAGCCACGCGTCCATGGCAACGAGACCGCGCTGACCTGCGCCGGGCATGAAGTGAGCGTAGTGGTCGAGTGTGACCTTGGGCGTCGAGTGACCGAGCCACTTCGACAGACTGACGATCGACTCGCCGGCCTCCAGCTGCACGCTCGCGTAGGTGTGCCGGAGCACGTGGAACATCTCCTCGCGCGGGGCGGCGTAGAGGGGGACGCGACGAACGCGGCCTCCGTCGCGCCGCACCTTCTCCCCGACGGGCTTGATGATGCCGGCGGCGGCGAGCGCCAGCTTCCAGCTGCGGTCGTTCCAGGTGCGGTAGTAGATCCGGTTGCCGTGCGAGGTGGTGAGAACCAGGTTCACCGTGATCGGCTTCCGCTGGCGCTCCTCCAGGGCGGTGGTCGGAGGCTCGGGGTTGCGCCACGGGAGAGTGCAGGGGGTGGAGGGAAAGTGGCGGAAGTGCTCGCGTGCCCGTATGACGAGGTTGGGCGGCAGGGGCACGTCGCGGGTCTTGCGTCCCTTGGGAAGTGAGAAGTAGGGGCGTCCCTTGATGTCCCACCTGAGCTGCCGTCGCACGTGGACGACGCCCGCCTCGAAGTCGAGGTCCTCTTCGGCAAGGCCGAAGGCTTCGCCTTGGCGGAGCCCCAGCCCGATGCCCAGGTCGACAGCGAGCCGGTAGCGCTCCTGGAGTCCCGCTCGAACGGCGTCGACGACCTCACGGGCCCAGGCCTTGGCCTTCCTCTCCGTGGGGCGCGGGGGCTTGACGCTGTTCTTGGCCTTCATGGGGTTCCGCAACAGGCGTTGATCATCCACCGCGCTGCCGAGGATCGTCGACAGGTGTCCCCAGATCACCTCCGCCGTCGTTTCCTCGACCCGAGAGAGGAGGGAGGCCTTGAAGGAGCGTAGGGCCGCTGCGTCGATCTCGCGGAGGGAGAGATCGCCGACCAGCGGGATTACGTGGTTCCAGATACGGCTGGCCAGGGGACCCGCGGTCGAGGGCTCGTCGGACCGTGCGGGCCACCAGTGGTCGACGACGTAGTCGGTGAGCGAGATCTCGCCCCTGCGCGGGTCGACGAAGTCACCGCGACTGGAGTCGGTCTGGGCGGTGGCGAGCCACTGCTTGGCGTCCTCGCTCGTGTCGAAGGCACGGTCCTGGACTCCGTGGATCCCCTTGACCCGATACCGCTTACCGCTGCCGTACCGGGCGGTGCGTTCGCGCTTGCCGGTCTCCTTGTTCGGCCGCTTCTTCAGCCAGCGGTCTTCTATGTAACCGGCCATTCAGTGATCCTCCGTGCGTGCATGCGTCGCGTGTTGGTCGGTGGCAACGCACCTCGCGGCCGGCGCTTATCCCGGCTGCGGCTGCTCTTTTCCTGGTCTTTTCGAGGGGGGTTACTTGGGGGATTTGGTGCGACGTTGCGCCTTCTGTGTGAGGGGGTTGAGGGCAGAGTTGGAGCGGGAGTCTGCCTGCTCCTGGGCCTGCACCCATGCGTCGAGAGCGGTGATGCGGTACATCACGCGACGTCCCATCCGGAAGCTCGGCGGGCCTTGGCGGCGATGGCGCCAGACGTAGAGGGTGTTAGGGGAGACGCCCAGATACTCGGCGGCCTTCGGGAGATTCAGGAAGGCGGTCCCGGATATGTGATTTGGCTGAGGCATCGCAGTGCTCCTGTCGTGGCTGAGGCGGCGACAGGATGAGAATCCGGGGAAAGGGCGACTTGGTCGGGCCGGGAGATATCTGATATCGAATGGAGCCAGGCGAGGCGGTTTGGCCGCGTGCGGATGGGCGGGCAGAGCCGGGCCAGGGGCAGATCCGGGCCACACGCGCATGGCCGGCGTTGCGTTCGGCGTCGATAACAACGCCCAACACGGCGAACCGAGTTGTCAGTAGGTGGTAAGGCAGTGGGCTAGATTGGCGCGCCACCCGGTTCATCTACCCCGGCGCCCTCGTCAGCCAGCGCCCGGCCGAGGCCGCCGACCGCCAGGTCGAGGCACGTTGGGAAGGCGACCTCATCGTCGGCCAGGGCAACAGGTCGGCCACCGGCACGCTCGTCGACCGCACCACCCGCTACGTCAAGCTCTTGCACATGCCTGATCATGAGTCAGGGTGATGTCTCTTACCCCATAGCAAGACAAGGGCAACGTGACGGATGACACTGTTGACCCCCGCCCAAGATCCACACATGATTCCCACAGCTTTTGGTAAGGGAAAGTTAAGAGAATGGTGGGGGCGCGTTCGTGCGAGAACGGTGGCGAGGCTGGCATCACGCGATACGAGTGGGGACCGTAGTCGTCACTCTCCTGGGAGGCACGGTTCCGGTACTCGGAGCCGAGGCGGCTCCGTCGCTCGCTGGTGAAGGTGTCTCCTCAGCAGCGGCTGACAGGACCGCCGAGTCGCAGGCGAGCGCTCTCGCTGCGAAGACCGGTGAGCGGGTCGAGGTGGACATTAGGACCACCGAGTCATCCCAGGTGTTCGCCAATCCGGACGGCACGTTCACCCAGGAGATGAACGCGGCTCCGGTGCGTGCCCGCAAGGACGACGGCACTTGGGCCTCCATCGACACCACCCTCGGGCGTGACGCCGACGGTTCTATCAGGGCGAGGAACACGACAGCCGCTCTCACCTTCTCGGGCGGCGGCAGCGGTGCCGGACTGATCACTCTGGAGGACGAGGGGCATGAGTTGCGGTTCGGCTGGCCGACCGCGATACCCGAGCCCCACCTCGATGGCAGCACTGTCACCTACGCCGGGGTTCTCCCGGACGTCGACCTGAAACTGACGGCTCTGAACTCCGGTTACACGTCGGTGCTCGTGGTGAAGACCGCGGAAGCGGCGAAGAACCCGGCGCTGGCCACGATCAGGATGTCCGTCTCCGCCAGCGGCCTGGACATCGCGCCGACGGCCGACGGGGGTTTCGTCGCCCGTGAAAGTGACGGCTCGCCGGTGTTCGAGAGTCCGGCGGGGCGGATGTGGGACTCGGCGGGTGACGCTGCGGACAGCGCACCGGCCGGCGTCACCACCCAACTCGCCCGCGCTGCCGCTGTGACGGAGCCGAAGGCGACGGACACGCTCCCGCTTGCCGAGGCCGGCGGCGAACCGGCTCCTTCGGAGGGCCCCAGCAGTGGTGACGCGAAGGCTGAGCTGCCGCTGAAGGTCACCGGGACGACCCTGGAGATCACCCCGGATCCGGCGCTGCTGCATGGCGAGGACACCGTCTTCCCGCTGTACATCGATCCTCCGACCAAGGGCGTCGTGCTGGGCGACTGGACCGCCCTGGCCTCGAACGGCACCAAGTACTGGAAGTTCGACGGGGACAAAGGCGTGGGGCGCTGCTCCAACTACGCCGGCTACCTCTGCTCGAACAGCCCGTACACCCAGCGCATGTACTTCGAGTACCCGCTGTCCTCGATCCACGGCAAGAAGATCCTGGACGCGACACTTGAGGTGTTCCAGGTCTGGACGTTCACCTGTGATCCGCACTGGTACGACCTGAGCCATGTCACCAAGGGCATCTCCTCCAGCACCACCTGGTCGGGCCGCCCTACCGCGGACGACCTGATGGGCGACCGGAACGTGGCCTACGGGCGGGGCTCCCTGTGCAGCCCGTCGCAGCCGGCCAACTGGGTGCGCTTCAGCGACAACGTGGGCGAGGAGACGAACGAGAACCTCACTCCCACCCTCGCCTCGGCCGCCGCGGACAAGGATCCGCAGATCACGTTCTCGCTGACCGCGCACGACGAGTCCGACGCGGCCTCCTGGGCGCGCTTCCGCAACGACGCGAAGCTGTCGGTGACGTACGTGTCCTACCCGGACAAGCCGACCTCGTACGGCGTGCAGCAGGGCACCACCGGGCAGGTCTGCAACGCCTCCACCGCTGCCTTCGTCACCAGCGCCACCAAGCCGAAGATGCTGGCCACGGTGCAGTCGGCGGACGGCTCCGGCGCTCAGTTGCGCGCCCTGTTCGAGGTGTGGAAGGCCGACGGCTCCTCCCGTACCTGGTACGCGGCCTCCCCGGACAGCGCATGGGTGGCCGACAACGCCGTCCGCGACGCGACCACCAGCGCGCTGACGCCGCAGACGGACTACCGGATGCGGGTCAAGACACAGGCGTACTACAAGACGGACCGGGGCGACACGGGGGTCCTGGACTCGTCCTGGTCGTCCTGGTGCTACTTCCGGGTCGACACCGACTCACCGCCGCCTCCGGTGGTGACAAGCACCGACTACAAGCCGGCCGAGACCGACCCCGCCGCGGGCGGCGTGGGCACGCCCGGCAAGTTCACCTTCGCCCCCGGGGACAGCGACCCGGTCGCGGCCGGGGTCCAGTCGGACGTCGTCAGCTACCAGTGGAAGCTGAACAGCGGCAAACTCTCCGATCCGATCCCCGTGACCAAGGGCGGCTCCACCACCCAGTCGATCCCGCCGAACCAGGCCGGCGAGAACACCCTTCAGGTCTTCGCCTACGACGCGGCGAAACACAGTTCCCAGACGGGCTACTACAGCTTCCTGGTGAAGGGGGCCGAGAAGCCCGCCGGGATCTGGCACCTGGACAACGCCCTCACCGATTCCACGGAAGCCACTCAGCATCCGCTGACCGGGTCGGGCGCCACGTGGGACACCCTGGCGCGCAGCGGTTCCGGAGCGGGGAAGTTCAACGGCACGAGCGCCTACCTGGCCACCTCCGGCGCGGTGCTGGACACCACCAAGTCCTTCACCGTCTCGGCCTGGGCGCGCCTGACCAAGAAGGACGTCAACTACACCGTCCTGTCGCAGGCCGGCACGAACGCCTCCGGCTTCCAGCTGTACTACTCGACCGCCTACAACGCCTGGATCTTCAACCGCCACCAGACCGATGTCGTGGAGCCCGCCATCACCCGCTCGATCGGCACCAGGCCGCCGGTCCTCAACGCCTGGACGCACCTGACGGGCGTCTACGACGCGGCGGCCAACACCATCCAGCTCTACGTCAACGGCGTCCCGCAGACCACGCCGGTGTCGTTCCCGGTCAGCCCGTGGAAGGCGTCCGGCGCCCTCCAGGTCGGGCGGCTGTGGCATGCCGCGACCGGCAAGGAGTACTTCTCCGGGACCATCGACGAGGTCAAGGTCTGGTCCCGCGCGCTCGCGGACACCGAGGTCGCCCACGAGGCCTGGCTGGAGGACGAGGACCTGAGCGACGGCACCGCCGGCGACCCGGTTCCCGCCCTCGTCGCCAAGTGGGACGCGACGGACCTGGCGAACGCGACGGGCACCACGGTCAAGGACACCAGCGGCTTCGGCCGCAACCTCACCCTCAACGGGGCCGCGCTCACCCAGATCACCACGGGCGACCCGGACATCGGTGAAGAGGTCACGACCACCCAGACGATGACCTTGAACGGCACCAGCGCGTACGCCGGTGCCACCGGTCCGGTCGTCGACGACTCCGGTTCGTTCACCGCGACCGCCTGGGTGACGCTGGATCCTGCCAAACTGACCGACACCAGCAAGTCGTACGCCGTGCAGGTGTTCGGCCAGTCAGGCACGAGCCAGTCCTCCTGGGGTGTCTGGTACGAGCAGCCCGCCGGCAGCACCGACGGCCGGTGGACGTTCGGCCGTCCCGACAAGGACGGCACCGGGGCGGACTGGACGACGAGCGAGTCCACCGCGGTCAAAAGGACCCAACTGGGCGTTCCCGTCATGCTGACGGTCGTCTACGACGCCCAGGCGGCGGCAAACCCCAACGACACCTCCAAGCTCGGCGGACTCAAGCTCTACGTCGACAGCGCGCTGATGGGTGACGAGGACGGCATCCCGTTCTCGACCCCCTGGCAGGGCTCCGGGGCGTTCGAGATCGGCCGGGCGAAGATCGACGGCGCCGCCGCGCGCTACTTCCCCGGGTCGATCGACAGCGTCCGTGTGTGGGCCGGCGCCACCTCCACCGACACCATCGCCAACCGGCGCAACACCGAGCAGCGGTAACGACCAGGGGTCAAGGGCGGGTCTCCACGGCCGCCCTTGACCCACCATGCGCTGATCTGCTCAAGCCCCTGCGCACTTTCACCGACGCGCTGTCGAGACCCGGCGTCCTCGGGTGACCAGTTGTCCCCCGAGCGACTCCGCCTCTACCCAGGAAACGGGGAAATCATTGTCCTCATCACCCTTCCGCCCACCCTTGCCAGGAGCTGTCGTACGCCGCTGGCTCAGCCGCGCCGCCTTGGTTCTTTCCCTCGCCGTCCTGCCACAGGTCGCCGTCCCCTCGGGCTACGACTTCGCTGCGCAGGCCCAGCCTTCGACGGCCCGCAAGCCGTTGGAGGAACAGCCCGACGCGAAGACCGACAAGGTGGGCGTGCTCAGACCCGGCGTGTCCAAGGCACCGAAGGACAAAGCCGCCCCCGCCTCCCGCAAGACGCGTGAACGGCTGAAGAAGGCCGCGTGGCCGAAGGGCGGAAGAGCCACCGCCGACGTCCCGGCGACGAGCAGGACCTCGGTCGCCGTCGGTGGACTCGACGTAAAGCTGGCCCAGACGCCCGTTGCGAAGACAGGGACGAAAACCAGATCCGGTGTGAAGGCCACCGGCCCGGCCGAGAAGGTGGCGCTCCGCGTACACCCCCCATCAGCGGCGAAGAGGGCCGGTGTCAACGGCGTCCTGCTCACCGTCGACCCGGCGGGCGCCAGGTCCGGAAAGTCCGCCGGTGACACGGACAGGCTCCGCGTCACCCTGGACTACTCCTCCTTCTCCGACGTGTACGGCGGCAACTTCGGCCCCCGTCTGCACCTGGTGACCCTCCCGGCGTGTGCGCTGACCACCCCGGAGAAGAAGTCCTGCCGCACCCAGACTCCGGTCAAGGGCGCGGACAACGACGCACAGGCCCAGACCCTGACGGGCACCGTCTCCGCTGGCACCTTGAAGGCCGGCACCCCGATGCTGCTCGCGGCTGCGGCCGACAGTTCGGGCGGCGGGGGCGACTACGGCGCCACCTCCCTGTCCCCGAGCGCGACCTGGGAGGCCGGCGGCAGCACGGGGGACTTCACCTGGAACTACCCGCTGCGGGTTCCCCCGGCCACGGCCGGTCCGTCCCCGAACCTGTCCATCTCCTACAACTCCGGTTCGGTGGACGGCCGTACGGCCGGTGAGAACAACCAGACCTCGGTGATCGGTGAGGGCTTCTCCCTCACCGAGTCCTACATCGAACGCAAGTACGCCTCGTGCAAGGAAGACGGCCAGTCCGGCAAGGGCGACCAGTGCTGGAAGTACGCCAACGCCACCCTCGTCCTCAACGGCAAGGCCGTCGAACTCGTCAACACCTGTGCCGACAAGGCGGCCTGCGACACCGCTGCCCTCTCCCAGGCATCTGGCGGCAGCTGGAAGACGAAGAACGAGGACGGCACCCTCGTCGAGCACCTGACCGGCGCCACCGGCAACGGCGACGACAACACCGAGTACTGGAAGGTCACGGACGCCTCCGGCATCCAGTACTTCTTCGGCAAGCACCGCCTGCCCGGCTGGAGCGACAAGGGCACCACCGACACCGCCGACGACGACCCGGTCACCAACTCCGTGTGGACGGTCCCGGTGTTCGGCAACAACCCGGGCGAGCCCTGCTACAAGTCCACCGGTTTCGCCGACTCCTCCTGCAACCAGGCCTGGCGGTGGAACCTCGACTACGTCGTCGACCCCCACGGCAACGCGTCCTCGTATTGGTACACCAAGGAGACGAACTACTACTCCAAGAACGCCGACACCACGGTCAACGGCACCGCGTACACCCGCGGCGGCTACCTCAACCGCATCGACTACGGCCAGCGCAGCGACCTGATCTACGGCAAGCCCGCCGCCCAGCAGGTCCGCTTCACCTACGCCGAACGCTGCCTGACCTCGTGCACCAGTCTGACCAAGGACACCAAGGCCAACTGGCCCGACGTGCCCTTCGACATGATCTGCGCGGCGAGCACCAAGTGCACCACCCAGATCGGCCCGGCCTTCTTCACCCGCAAGCGCCTCACCGACATCACCACCTCGGTGTGGACCGGCACCGGCACCACCCAGCGGGACGTCGACGCCTGGCACCTGGACCAGGACTTCCCCGACACCGGTGACGCCTCCTCGGCGAGCCTGTGGCTGAAGTCCATCCAGAACACCGGCAAGGCGAACACCACTGCGGCTCAGCTCCCGCCCGTCGTCTTCGGCGGCATGCAGCTGTCCAACCACGTCGAGGGCAGCGGTCCGGACACCCTGCGCTACATCAAGTGGCGGGTGCGCACGATCAAGTCGGAGACCGGCTCGACCACCACCGTCAACTACTCCGACCCGGACTGCATCTGGGGCAGCAGCATGCCGGCGGACGTCGACAAGAACAGCCGCCGCTGCTACCCGGTCAAGTGGTCCCAGTCCGGCGCGACCCCCGTCACCGACTGGTTCCACAAGTACGTCGTCACCTCCGTCTTCCAGGACGACCCCTACGGCCACGGCGACACCGGCGAGAAGTACTACGACTACCAGGGCGGCGCCGGCTGGGGCTACGCCGACGACGAGGGCCTGACCAAGGCCGCCAACCGCACCTGGTCGCAGTGGCGCGGCTACGGCAAGGTCGTCGAGACCTCCGGCGACTCCGAGGGCCCGCGGTCCAAGAAGTCCACCCTGTACATGCGCGGCCTGAACGGCGAGAAGGAACTCGACGGCACAGCCCGCGTGGAGAAGGTCACCGACTCCACCGGCACCGCGATCGACGACTCCCGCCAGCTGTCCGGCTTCGTCCGCGAGACCATCGTCTACAACGGCACCGACGAACTCAGCGGCACCGTCAACACCCCCTGGTCCCACAAGACCGGCAGCCACACCTACACCTGGGGCACCACCGACTCCTGGATCGTCCAGGCAGGCGAGACAGCCACCCGCACCAAGACGTCCACCGGCACCCGCACGGTCACCCAGAAGACCACGTACGACCCCACGTACGGCATGCCGATGACCGTCGAGGACAGCGGCGACGCCGGCAAGAGCGGCGACGAGACGTGCGTGAAGACCAGCTACGCCCGCAACACCACGGCCTGGCTGGTGAACACGGTCTCGCGCACCGAGACCTACTCGGTTCCGTGTGCGACCACACCGACGGTCCCCGACGACGTCATCTCCGACGTCACCACGGGCTACGACGGCCAGGCCGCCGGGGCGGCGCCCACCAAGGGCGAGATCACCGCCTCCTACCGGGTCGCGAGCTACGACCCGGTGACCAAGGCACCCGTCTACCAGCAGGTCTCGTCCTCCACCTATGACAAGCTGGGCCGCCCGCTCACCGCGACCAACGCCCTCAACCGGACGGTCACGACCACCTACGTCCCCGACGACACCGGTTACGGCCCGCTGACCTCCAAGACCGCTCAGGACCCCAAGCTCTACACCTCGACCACCGAGGTGGACCCGGCCTGGGGTTCGGCCACCAAGACCACCGACGCCAACGGCAACGTCACCGAGTGGTCCTTCGACGCGCTCGGCCGTCTCAAGTCGGTCTGGAAGCCGGACCGTTCACGGTCGCTGGGTGACGCCGCGAGCATCGTCTACGCGTACAGCATCAACAACGACAAGGAGACCTGGGTCCGCACCGACGCCCTCAAGGCCGACGGCAAGACCTACAACAGCTCGTACGAGATCTTCGACGGTCTGCTGCGTTCCCGCCAGAAGCAGGTCCCCGCGCCGGACGGCGGCCGGGTGATCTCCGAGACTCTCTACGACGACCGCGGCCTGGCCTACATCTCCAACGCCCAGGTCCACGACAACAACGCCCCGTCGGGCACCCTGGCGAACACTTTCCAAGGCTCCGTCCCGGCTTCCACCGAGACGGTCTTCGACGGCGCCGGTCGCGCCACCGAATCGATCTTCCGGGTCTACGACCAGGAGAAGTGGCGCACCAAGACCGACGACCAGGGCGACCGCACCGCCGTCACCGCCGCCGCAGGGGGCACCGGCACCCTGACGATCACTGACGCCCGCGGCCGGGTCACCGAGCGCCGCGAGTACGGCGGTCCCGCCCCCACGGGCAGCGACTACACGCGCACGCTGTACGACTACACGCCCGGCGGCCAGCTCAAGAAGCTGACCGGCCCGGACGGGGCGGTGTGGACGTACGGCTACGACCTGCGCGGCCGCAAGACCACCACGACCGACCCGGACACGGGCACCGTCACCACCGCCTACAACAACGCCGACCAGCCACTGACGGTCACCTCCACCCTCAAGGGCGTCTCCCGGACCCTGATCACCGACTACGACGAGCTCGGCCGCAGGACCGGGACCTGGGACGGCGTGCAGGACAGTGGCCACCAGCTGACGAAGTTCACCTACGACTCGCTGGCCAAGGGACAGCCGACCGCCGCGATCCGCTACGTCGGCGGCACCGCCGGCAAGATCTACTCCCAGGTCGTCACGGGTTACGACGCGCTCGGCCGCTCCAAGGGCACCAAGACCGTCATCGCCGCCACCGACCCGCTGGTCGTCGCCGGCGCGCCGCAGACCTTCACCACCTCCACCACGTACAACATCGACGGCACGGTCCAGTCGACCTCGATGCCCGCGGTGGCCGGCCTTCCCGCCGAGACCGTCACCAACAGCTACAACGGCCTCGGCATGCTCACCGGCACCGACGGCATGACGGACTACGTCCAGAACATCGGCTACTCCCCGTACGGCGAGATCGAGGAGACCCGCCTCGGCACCTCCACCGGCGCCAAGCAACTCCAGATCCTCAACCAGTACGAGGACGGCACCCGCCGCCTGGCCAACACCCACACCGTCGACCAGACCAACACCGGCTACACCAGCGACGTCGACTACGTCTACGACACCACCGGCAACATCAAGTCGGTCACCGACAAGGCGAACGGCAAGGACACCCAGTGCTTCGCCTACGACGGCTACCGCCGTCTCACCGAAGCGTGGACCCCGTCGTCCAACGACTGTGCCACCGCCCGATCGGCGTCCGCGCTCGGCGGCCCGGCCCCGTACTGGACCAGCTGGACCTACAAGCCCGGCGGCCTGCGCGACACCCAGATCGAGCACAAGGCCGCCGGTAACACCACCACGGCCTACGGCTACCCCACCGTCAACGCCTCCGGTGCCGGCCAGCCCCACACGATGACCTCCGTCACGGTCGGCACCGCAGCGGCCAAGTCGTACGAGTACGACGAGCAGGGCAACACCACCAAGCGGTACAGCCCGACAGGCACCGCGCAGAGCCTCGACTGGGACATCGAAGGAGAACTGAGCAGCCTCACCGAAGGCACCAAGACCACCGACTACCTGTACGACGCCAACGGCGACCTCCTGATCCGCCGCGGTCCGGCGCAGACCGTCCTCTACCTGGCCGGTCAGGAACTCCACTACGACACGGCCGCGAAGAAGTTCACCGCCCAGCGCTACTACCCGGCGGGCGACGCCACCGCGGTCCGCACCGAGGCCGGCCTGTCCTGGATGGTCGACGACCACCACGGCACCGCGTCGATGACGGTGGACGCCACCACCCAGGCCGTCACCCGCCGCTACACCAAACCCTTCGGCGAGGCCCGCGGCACCACACCGTCGGCCTGGCCCGACGACAAGGGCTTCCTCGGCAAACCAGCCGATACCGACACCGGGCTCACCCATGTCGGCGCCCGCGAATACGACCCGACCAGCGGCCGCTTTCTCTCCGCCGACCCGGTCCTGGCCCCAGACGACCACGAGTCGCTGAACGGCTACGCCTACTCCAACAACACCCCGGTCACCAAGTCCGACCCCACCGGCCTGCGGCCGATCACCGATTGCGAGCGGGGGTGCAGCGACGGCAAGGGCGGCACCTACCGGGAATGGGCGACCCCGAGCGCCAGTGGGGGGTGGGTCTTCCACTCCACCAGGACCTACAGCCAGAGCTTCCAGTACCAGAAGGCAGGCGGCGGCACCGGAAGCGGCACCATGACCGTCACCGTCCGCACGGACGCAGGCCACAGGTCGGCCCAGATCGTCTTCAAGAAGGGACCCGACCCGAAGCCACAGGAGAAGGAGGGATGGACGTGCAAATCCTGCTGGGCCATGGGCACCAATCCCAACTACGACCCGAATGCCGACGACCTTCCTGACACAGGGAAGCTCGCAACCTGGCAAAAGGTCGTCCTGGGCGTCGTCACGGTCGTGGCGACCGCGGTGGTCGGCGCCCCCGTGGTCGCGGCCGCCGGGCCGGAGATCGCCACGGCGTGCCTGGCCAACCCCGCGGGCTGCGCCGAGGTGGTGGCCGAGATCGGAACGGGCGGCGCCGCGGGCGGAAGCATGCCGTCCGGCTCCGTGTACGGTGGCGCGGCGAACGCTGCCAACGGGGCCCGTCTCGGGAAGCAACTGGCGTACGAGGCAGATGCGGCCGCGGCGTCCAAGATGTTCACTACGGACGGGGACCTCACCGCGGAGACCATCGCGCGTTCCATGAAGATCCAGGAGGGAACCAAGATGGGGAACGACCACTTGAAGAAGTACTTCGCGGCGCACGGAGGAGCCGAGCAGTGGGGCAAATACGCCACTCCGCGCATGAACATTCCGGGCGGAGAGGGAACGTTCGACATCCACTTCTACCGAAACGAAGTGAGCGGAGAAATCTACTACTACGACTACAAGGTGAAGCTGGGCGGAGGGGAGCGAAGGTGAGAGTCCGCTATCTGGGTGCCCCAGGCACACCGCCCGACCCTCTCGACGGCAGATACCACTTCAACCCGGGACAGGAATACGTCGTACTCGAACTCCATGTCCGGAGCGACGGGTCTTCCTCCCTGCGTATCGAGCACTCGCCGCGCGACCTGGCCGGTCTGTACGGTGGGAAGTACTTCGAGCAGGTGTCCGATGTCATTCCGTCCCAGTGGAGCGTCGAGATCTATCCCCGGGGCGGGCTGAGCATGGGTCCGAGAGAGTGGATCGCGGGGGATTTTTGGGAGCGCATGTTGGAGCGCGATCCGGAAGCGGAAGCCGCCTTCGCGGCGACCCGTGATGCGATCACAGCCGAGGATCCGACCGTCTGAGCCAGTCGGTGGCGTACGGAGTGAGGTGGAGGGGTGGCGGCTGTCCCCCTCACTCCGTACGCGGTACGCCGTTTCGGAGCCGCCTTCCTCACCCCATGCGGTTGCCGTGCGACGAGCCGATCAGCAGGTCAGCGCGACGATGCCGCTAAGGTCGCCGACGTCATCGATCTCGGTGGGCGTACGGAGGGCGAGACGGTCGTCGTGGACCTGATCCGCGGTGAGCCGTCCTTCCCGAACTCGGCGATCGAGGACTTCGTCATCGCCCGCGGCGACGGCTCCCCGGTCTTCCTGATCGCCAACGTCGTCGACGACCTCGACGAGGGAATCACCCTAGTGATCCGTGGCGACGAGCGCCTGTCGAACACGCCCAAGCAGCAGTTGCTGTGGGAGGCGCTCGGCGCGAAGGCCTCGGTGTGGGCGCACCTGCCGGTGATCGTGAACGAGAAGCGGCAGAAGCTGTCCAAGCGCCGGGACAAGGTCGCTCTTGAGGACTACCTCGCCGAGGGCTACCTGCCCGAGGCGATGACGAACTACCTGATGCTGCTCGGCTGGGGCCCCGGCGACGACGTCGAGATCCGTCCGTACGAGGAACTGGAGCAGAAGTTCCGCGTCGAGGACGTGAACACCTCGCCGGCCTTCTTCGACATCAAGAAGCTGACCGCCTTCAACAGCGAGTACATCCGGGCCCTGCCGGTGGAGAAATTCATCAAGGCCTGCGAGCCGTGGCTACGGGCCCCATACGCCAACTGGGCCCCCGAGGACTTCGACCAAGCCGCGTGGGAGGCGATCGCCCCCCCACGCCCAGACTCGCGTGGCCGTGTTGTCGGACATCACGGCCAACGTCGACTTCCTCTTCCTGAAGGAGCCGGTGGCCGACGAGGCTTCCTGGGACAAGGCGATGAAGGGCGACCCGGCGGCGCTCCTGACCACGGCCCGCGCCAAGCTGGAGACGGCTGACTGGAACAGCCCAGAGTCCCTGAAGGAGGCGGTCCTGGCCGCTGGCGAGGAGCACGGCCTGAAGCTGGGCAAGGCCCAGGCGCCGGTGCGCGTCGCGGTCACGGGCCGCACGGTGGGCCTGCCCCTCTGCGAGTCCCTGGAAGTCCTCGGCAAGGACCGCACCCTCGCCCGGATCGACGGGGTGCTAGCGAAGCTCGCTGGCTGATCAGTTCGTGATTACAGTCCCGTCGCCTCGGCGAGGAGGCGGGGCCAGGCGTCGCGGAAGTACGTCGTGTCAAAGCGAGCCAGCGTCTCGTACATCGGCTGAGACTCTTCTGGCGGCGTGATTCGCTCAGGCCGAGGTCCGTGCCCGGTGAGGAGGCGGCTGACGGGGATCTCTCAAAGAGATCTCATGCCGGGGATCAGGGCACGCTCTCCAGGTACTCCTGGCGACCTTCAGTCCTTGAAGATCTCCAAGTCTAGCTGGCGTGGTAGGCCTCTTCCGTTGACACGGTCGTTGGCAGGAGGGTGGGGCCAGCGAGGTCGGCCGGGATGTTGAGTCCTGCCAGCAGTTCGACGATCTTGTCGATGTTGGTCAGCCGTCGTCCACCGGACTCCAGCATGGACAGGAATGCCTGGCTCAGTCCCGTGAGGTCGGCCATGTCACTCTGGCGCAGTCCAGTCGCGATACGTACGAGGTGACACACCTGGCCGAAGTCCCGCGCGAAGAGCGCCGTCTGAATGTCGGCACGATTCCACACCTCGGCTGGCACAGCTGGCACGACCCAGGGCTTGCTCGGCGCGTTGCGGACACAACTGCCACAGTAGGAGCCCTCGTTGTAGCGGCTGAGAATGCACTGGCAGCGGCGGCAGCGCCGAACGGAGCGTCCGCTCGGTCCCGTGTCCGAGCCGTGGGTGCGTAAGCCGAACCCCTCCCAGACGCCGGCTTCACGGTCTTCGCTTCTTTCGCTGGCGGAAGCGGGCAGGACCTGTATCTCCTCGGCCAGGGCGAACAGCTGGTGAGTCCGTCGGTCAGCGGTCATCGCAGTGCCCCCTCCGGAAGTCAGGGGCCAACTCCGCCCAAACGACCCAGCGGTTCCCGGCTTGTTGGGCCACGCCACAGCGGTGGGTCAATGCCTGCAGGAGCTGCGATCCGAACTCGTCCTGTAGAGCGAGCCTTTCAGAAGCCGGTTGGTATGAGCCGTCAGCATCGTCGTGGACTTCCAACCGGAGGCCGTCGCTGGTGTGCAAGTACCAGGACTCGATCTCTCTGCCCGGTGGTACTCGAACGCGACGTACGACGTTGCTGAAGATCTCCGAAAGCACGAGTACGGCCGTGTCCTCCATGTGGGACAGATCCCACCCGCGTAGCGCACGGCGTAGTTCGTTGCGGGCGAGTCCGACACACCGTGGGTGGCCGCTCCATCGCAGCACGACCGTGTCGTCGATGCCGTCGGATCCAGTTCTGTCGTCCAGTCGGCGGACAGACACCCTGTTGCCTCCCGTTCAAGCGACGCTCGGTGGTCAAGACCGTAAGCGCCCACGCGGGAGTGGACCCGGAGGAAAATTCCGGGTCCATCGGTGCGGCTGACCTGGGCTGCTACTTGATGGCCCCAAGGTTCAAGGCAAGATCCTGAACGTCCCGGCGACGCGAGAGCTTGTGCAGCCGGCGCGCCAACTCGCGGGCGAACTCGTGGGCTCGCAGCTGCTCGGGTGCGATGCGGAAGGCACGCTTCAGTTCCTCGACGGCATCGTCGATACGTCCGGCTTCGGCATACGCGCGGGCTACGTCGAGTCGGGCCCGGGCCCGCCGTTCCACAGGAAGGCCGGTGGTTCGGATGTGTGGGGCCATGTCCACGGCCAGCTGGACGTCCTCGAACTCAAGGGCGAGCGCCAACCGATGGATCTCGACGTTGGTGGGGCCGAACGAGGTCCACAGCTCGTTATGGTCACTGCCGAGCCGCTCCGCTGCCTCGTGCGCCTTGCCCATCATGTGATCGGCCAGCGCCCGGTTCCTCATCCTCGCCGCGGCTACCGCTCCGTTGAGGAAGAGGGTCCCGTACAGGGATAGGGCGGACGGGGCGGATGACCACCACCCGCGTTCGAGGCCGTCAGCCGCGTCCAGCGTGACGTTCACCGCCTCCGCCGGGAATCCGGCGCCGAGCTGCACGTGCGCGATGCCCCTTCGGAGAGCGAGCACGACGGACGGGTCTCCCGACTCCACCGCGGCCATGTCGCCTTGGTCCACCGCGGTCCACGCGAGATTGGTCTCCCCCAACTTCCGCAGGAGCACCGCCGCCACATGACACGTCAACGCGAACAGCCGTAGCGACTCGGATCTCTCACGACCGGACGATCGCTCCCGAGTCGCCAGACGGGCGTCAGCGAGGAGCCCGGGCACCCGCTCCGCCAGCTTCGCGAACCTCCCGCTCTGGTAGAGCTGCCAGGCCTCGTCGACCTCCACGTGCAGACGTTCCAGACGGACCGATTCACGATCGTCGTAGAGCGAGCCCGCCAGGTGGCGCGACTGCATCAGCGCCGCCCGGATCGCCGGCACGCTGCCTGTGCCGCGTCCACGGTCTTCCAACAACCTCGGCGTGCCCTGAAGGTCCTCCAGGTGCACACGCAGTGCCTGGGCCAGGTCCGCCAGCATCTTCACGTTGTTGACCGGTATACGCCCGGACTCGATCCGGTACATCCAGTCCTCGGAACGTCCCAGAAGCTGACCGAGCTGCCGCTGGCTCAGCCCGCGGCGTTGCCGGTAGAACCGCACGCGCTTGCCGAAGGGCAGATGATCGGTCATGCCACGCATGGGCTCGCTCCCGTCCCGCCACTGCCAGGAGTATCCACTCGCGGTGACCGCCCGCGCCAGGCGAGTGGCCGCGCGGGGCCGCAGCGGACCCGGGTCGTAGGCTGAGGCCCATGGCCCCCAACGAGCAGGAACAGCGCATGGCCCGGCCCCGGATGGCGGCCGGTGCACTGTTCTTCAACGCCGACGGACACGTCCTCCTCGTCCAGCCTTCCTACAAGCCGATGTGGGAGATCCCCGGCGGTTACGTCGAGTATGCGGAGTCGCCCTTGGCCGCCTGCCGACGGGAAGTAGAGGAGGAGCTCGGAATCACTCCGCCGATCGGCATTCTCCTCGCCGTCGACTGGGCTCCGAGCGACGCCGAGGGTGACAAGGTTCTGTACGTCTTCGACGGCGGGGAACTCACCCCAGAGGACTTCGCTTCCATCAAGGTCGCTCCCGACGAGCTTCTCGCCGCCGAGTTCTTTCCTCCCGGGCAACTCGACGAGCTCCTGATCCCGAGGCTGTCACGCAGGGTGAAGGCCGCGATCGCCTCGCGAGCCAACGACGGTCCTGTGTACCTGGAACACGGGGAGCAGCCGAGGACTTAGTTCTCCTGCGGCGGGCGATCGACTCAGCTCATGGCCTCGGCTTGCCCCGGACGGCTGACTGGCGGAGCGAGGTCCAGGATCTCCGAACGCAGCTGACCGCAGGCGGCGACCGCCTCGCGCCCGGCGGAAAGGTGGTGCGAGACGACCCAGCCTTCCAGATCGCGGGACAGCGCGGCGATGAAGTCCGCTTCCCTGGCGCTCGGGCGTAGGGGACTGCCCTGCACGGGGTTGATGCTGGAGAGCCGCAGCAGAACGAAGCGGCCGGCGTACGGAGCGAGTAGCTGTGTGAGCGCGACCTCGTCCGCCGGCCGCGTGTTGTGCTCGCAGAGGACGTAGTTCACCACCACGGGGCGTTGCTCGGCGACGGCGGCCCACAGCGGTAGGACGGTCGCGGGGTCGTCCGCGCGTGGGATGATCGCGCGGCGCTGAGTCCCAGTGGCGCCGTGCAGGGAGAACATGAAGCGATCCGGTAACCAGGCGTCGGCCCGCAGGAGCCTTCGAACCCATGCCTGTGGGGCGATGCTGGTCACCTTCACCTGCTTCGCCAAGCCACGATCCGCGATCGTTCTCGCCGCTGAGGTGACGTGGGTCCAGTTCGCGGCGGCATCCCCGACTCCGGCGAAGTCGACCCAGACGAGGGGGCCTTGGGGGGTTCGAACGGGATCCGCCACCGCTTGCACCGCCGCTGTGATCTCCTCCGGCCGTAGATTCCGCACGAAGGGTGTACGCGCGAAAGTGGTAGCGCAATGCGTACAGCCGTACCTGCATCCCGCCTGGGCGGACATGCACACCGAGTAGGCTTCCCGGTCGCCTTCCCAGAGCCGCACTGCCTCGAAAGTGGACCTGTCGGACGTTCCGAAGACGTACTTGGTGCTCCTGCCGGGCGGCACGTTGAGGGTCGAGAGGATCTCAACGGGCACTCCGGCACGTGAGGTTCCATCCATCGTCAGGATGCCCTTCCGTAGGAAGCACGGCGGAGTTCGGTGATAAGGACGCCAGAATTGCTCGACGTATTACTTGATCGCGTTAACCGGCCCAAAGGTTTGGGTATCTCCGTTTGAATTTCTTCGAAGCGTAGGACTTTATCGGTGATGGACTCAAATCACACGGGTGATATATCCATCCGATCGCGATCGGCCCAGGTGCTCACCCCTCTCTGCCTCCCGTCTCGATCAGGTATGGGGCGTTGGCCTTGCCTGGGGTCACACGATGGATGTTCCCTCCACGACCCAGAGTGACGGTCGGCGCGACCACGACAAGGCTGGCCTTGGCAACCGCCGTCGCCATGGTGCATGCGCCCGGGCGCGAACCTGGTCGTCTGGGGATGGGAGTGTCGAGAGGCGATTCGTCGCCTGCGCACCGACTCTGGCGTGATCTTGCCTCCCGATCCCTGGCGTTCCCGCTATGCTCATTGGCAACGCGTTGATGGAGACGAGTAGCTTCGGGATCACGTGAGCCGAGAGAATTGCCGGTAGCTGCGAAGGCAATCTCGCGCCCGATGTGAAGACACTCCTGAGTGCGGGGAGGAACGGTCTTGCGACCCAATGCCCCGTCGGCCGGCCCCCGTCATCAGGCTTGAATGAGGCCGCCGCTCTCGCTGAGCGGTGGTAAAGGCGCGGTGGCACCGCGAGTACCCTTCTCGTCCGCGCCCCCAAGGGATCATGACGACGCCCCTGGGAGGGCTGCGATGATCCACACGACTAGCCGCGTACTGGTGTCTGACCTGCGAGAACACGTCGGGCAGACCGTACCCGTGTCGGGCTGGGTGAACACGCTCCGCCTGCAGAGCAAGATGCAGTTCGTTGTCGTCCGTGACCACACCGGCATGGTGCAGGTCACTCACAAGCGCTCGGGTGAAGGCGACGAGGTCGAGGCCACACTGGAGGGACTGACCACGGAGTCCGCCGTCCGGATCACCGGCCGCGTGGTCGAGAACCCGATCGTGAAGCTCGGCGGCCTTGAGCTCGTTCCGGAGTCGGTCGAGATCCTGAACCGCGCTGAGACACCGCTGCCCATCGACGAGCACACAGGACTGGAGCACCGCCTCGACTGGCGGTTCCTGGACGTACGGCGTCGGCCTCAGGCGCAGCTGCTGTTCGCCGTGCAGACCACGTTCGAGCAGGGAATGCGCGAGTACGCCTACGCGCAGGGGTGCACCGAGATGCACACGCCGAAGCTGATGGGCACGGCGTCCGAGTCCGGAGCCGAGGTGTTCGAACTCGGATACTTCGACCGGTCGGCGTATCTGGCGCAGTCGCCGCAGTTCTTCAAGCAGATGGCGATCGCGGCGGGCATCGACCGGGTCTTCGAGATCGGGCCCGTGTTCCGTGCCGAGCCGTCGTTCACGTCCCGGCACGCGACCGAGTTCACGGGAGTGGACGTCGAGCTTGCCTGGATCAACGGCGTCGAGGACGTGATGACGTTCGAGGAGCAGATGCTCACGCATGGCATCGCCAAGGTCGCCGACTTGCACGGCGATGCGATCAGGGAGACCTTCGGCGTCGAGGTCGTGGTGCCGGCGACGCCGTTCCCGCGCATCACGATGGCCGAGGCGCAGAAGATCCTGCGGGCGAATGGCTGGGACCCGGAGGGGGTGAAGGAGGACCTGGACCCGGAGGGCGAGCGCGGTATCGCTTCCTACATCAAGGAGCAGACCGGGCATGAGTGGGTGTTCATCACCCACTATCCGACGAGTATCCGGCCCTTCTACCACATGAGGCCGGCCGACAACCCGGGCTTGACACTCAGCTTCGACCTGCTGTGGAAGGGGCTGGAGGTCACGACCGGCGCCCAGCGTGAGCACCGCTACGACGTGCTGCTCAAGCAGGCCGCGGAGAAGGGCATGAGCACCGAGCCCATGCAGGACTACCTGAACAGCTTCCGCTACGGCTGCCCGCCCCACGGCGGTCTGGGCATGGGCCTCGGCCGTGTGCTGATGGTGCTGCTCGGCCTCGAATCGCTCCGGGAAGCCACGTTCCTGTTCCGGGGGCCCAACCGGCTGACCCCCTAGAGACAGGGAACCGGGTCCGCCCCTCCGAGGGGCGGACCCGGTTCCCTGTCAGTAGCGCACGTTGCGCAGGTCCAGCTTCCACGCCTCTTCGGGATGTCTGTCCCAGTAGGCCCGGAGCGCCAGCTCCCGGTCCGAGAAGCGCCCCTGATGGCACAGGCCTCCGTGAGCCAGAGTGACGCTCATGGCCACCGGGGATTCGGTGGTGACCCAGTGCGGGGTGAGCGCGTGGCTCCACAGCCGGTCGCCTGGGTCCATCCGCACGGATTGACGATCAGCGGGATCGTGCTCAGGCGGTTCCTCTCCGGTCGTCTCACTCACGACGGCGGCGTCGGCGCTGAGGTGCTTGTCGGGGTCGTTGTAGCTGTGGAACGTCTTGGTGCCCTCGATCTGCCACACGAGTCCGTGCGAGTTGTCGTTGTGGTAGGTCGAGGACACCCCGGCCGTGGAGAAGAAAAGGATCGGTGCGCACCGCTGCCATGTGAACCCCCAGCCGGACATCTGGGTCCGCCACGGGACCATGACGTTCTGTTGGAACCCGCTCAGGAGGCCGTCGTAGAAGCGGCTGAGGTCGAAGTGGACGAGGCGGAAGTTCCACGAGAGCACTTCTTCGAGAGGAGCGGTGCGGAAGGCCGCCGTACGGTCCATACGCACGGACCAGTCCTCGTCACCGAGGATCGTGAACCGTACCTTTTCGTCCCGCCGGATGACGTCGAGGACGTCCGGTGCAGGAGGGAAGTCATACCCGGTGCCGGCCAGAGATCCACCGACGCGAAGGTTGGGGGGAGTGCGCCATCGCTCGGTGAACTCCTCGGCTGTGGTGACGAGCGTCGTCATGGGCCTCTCATCGGGTCTCGTCGGCGCGGCAGACGGCCGCGCACTCGGGCGTGGTCCGATCCTGGGGATCGGAGTCGAGGAACTGGGTGATCTCCGCCCGGGGGGCTTGGACGTTCACTCCGGTACTGCCGTACGGGCAGCGGCGGAGGTCGCCGCCTGCGGACACGTACAGGGAGGCGGATGAACAGAGGGGGCGGTCCTCTGGATGGAGGTGCATGGTCCGAAGCCCCATCAGGTACTCCAGGAACCTTGGCGTGAGGCGGAAGTAGCGGCCCAGGTGGGTGGTGTCGACGCTCTGCTGGTCAAGGTAGCTGTGGACGGTGTGACCCGCGCGCCGCCGCCCCGCGTCATCGAGGGCGACGGGGCTGAGCTGGATCTCGACCCCTGCCGCGGCGGCGCGTCGGTAAATGTCCTGGCTCTCTTGGTCGCTGAGCTTCCAGTACGTGAGGTGAAGGACCTGCTGCTGTGCGGGGACCTGCTTCAGCGTCGCGATGGCCGAGGCTACGGACCGTGTCGTGAGGCCGAGTTCCATGGCGCCGGCCGAGTCCGCGGAGACGGTGACGTTCGCGAGCAGGTGGGCCAGGCCGGCCAGACGGTCTACGTCCTCGGGATCGCGGGCGGAAGTGACCACGGACACCGGCAAGCCGAACTGGTGGGCAAGACGAACCAGTTGGCGTAGCTCGGGATGGTGCGCGGGTTCGCCCCCGGTGAGACAGATCCCCTCGACGCCGATCTCCTTCAACCGGGACAGGGTCCGGGTGTAGGTGGAGACGTGCAGGAACCCATGGGCGCGGTCGGCGCGGAAGCAGAACCCGCAGGCGATCCTGCAGTGGCCCGCAGTGCTGACCAGTGCGGTCCGATACCGCCTGCGAGGAGGTGCGCTCGGCGCTTCGGAGTGCGCGACAACCGCGCTCACTGGAGCCCCGTACTGTCCCATACGGCGATCTCCACCGTGCCCTGGTAGAAGGCGCACATCTGTGGGTCCGGCCGGTCCCCCGCGATCAGGAGCTGTTCGTTGCGGGAGGGACCGCCGCAGATCGCGAGGGCCGGGCACTCGCCGCACTCGGGGACCGGGGCGATCTCCTTGGCGATGCCGCCCAACAGTGCCGGGTCGGCCCGCAACTCCTCAAGGGTGTGAAGGAAGGCCGGCTCGGTGAAGTTGATGTCGCACAGGCTGACGCGGCTGCCGGGCAGCAAGGCGGCGTTGAGCGTGCGGTCGCTCTGCATGTGGTCGAAGAGCATGGGGCGGCGCCGGTCGAGAGCCTGGAACGCCCGGTCGAGGACGGAGAACATCATCCCGCCTCGGCCGAGGGCCACCAGGCGCGCCTGGTACAGCTCCTCAGCGAGTTCTGCGCCGTCGACAGTCCAGCGGCCGCCGGCGGGGATGGGCGTGTTGGCGTAGATGAACTTCAGGCCGAGCTCGTCGGTGATCCATTTGACGGTCTCGGCCAGGCGCCCGATGTTCGCCGGCGTGGGGGTGAGGTTGCAGCCCACGTGGATGCCGTCCGCATCAAGGAGCTGGCCTACGTTGCGCCGGATGCGGTCGTCGGCCGACTGGCCGCCCAGCAGTCTCCGGTGCTCGGAGTTGACCGAGGGTGGGCCGTCGACGGATATCCCGACGCCGTAGCGATAGCGGGAGAAGTGATCGATCATGGCGGCGGTGATTCGGGCGCCGTTGGTGACGACGGTTCGGCGCACGCGCTGTACGCCGTACTGCTCGGCCAGGGCATCCGCGAGTTCGTCCCCGCGTTGCATCAGGTCGAACCGAGTCGTCGGTTCGCCCCCGAACCACTGGATGGCCACCTCGCCTTGGCCGGCGTTGGTCTCGAAGAGGTAGGTCAGGCCGTCAGCGAGTTCCTGCTCCGTCATGTCCGGCTTGCCGGTGTTCGTGTCGACGAAGCAGTAGCTGCACTTCATGTTGCAGGCGTCGGTGAGGACGACCCGGAGACCGCTGATCCGTACGGGTAAGGGCTCCAGACCCAGTCTCCGGAGTCGGTTGCGGAGTGCTTCGCGCTGGTCGCGGTCGGGACCGTCCGGCGAGAAGCCGAGCTCGGCGAGAGCTGTGTGCGTCGCGGTCGGGGGAACCGCGGAGAGATCGGTGACCTCCCCGCGGTCGAGGTACACGCTGTCCAGCGTGACCGGGTCGAGGAGGGCGACCTCGCCGTCCCGGTCGTACCGGATGTACTTCCCCCACAGAAGTTGCGAGGAGGCCACTGGTGTTACGCGGCTTCCTCTTCCAGGATGCCGCGCTCGGCCATCAGCTTGCGGACGAGTTCCTCCCCCGTGGCCTGCAGCTGTGCCGAGGCCTCCGGGGAGCCGCCGTCCGCCAGGACGATCACGCCCGGAAGGGTGGGGTTCGCCGCGATGATCGTGATGCCGGCGGGCTCGGTGCTGACCACCATGATCGCGTTCTCGACGGGCACCCAGTCCGTGTTGTCCTTCAACGCCTCCATGATCTCGGCCTGCTTGGCCTGGAAGGCATCGCGCTCGCCCATCCAGACCCCCGCCTTGCTCTTGGAGTCGACGACGTCGGCGTAGATCAGGTGATCGCCCTTGGTGCGCCTGGGAGTTGGCATGACCCTCTCCTTTCCCGTGCTCGGCTTGTGTCGGCTTCGGTGGTGCCAGTGCACAACGAGAGGTGTGCGGGGAGCAGCCTTCCGGGTCGTGGGGCGGACTGCACATTGCGCCGGTGATATAACCCGGGTGATTTGGTCGCGGCTCGCGCCAGGTAGACCGCGCGTCCGTGTCCCGGTGGGGGTGGTGAGGTCAGGCGGCGCCCGAGCGCGCGTTCCAGCGGGGTGTCGGCCTCGCTGCGGCCCCGTAGTTGGGACTCCCGAACCTCGACGATCACACCGAGGCCACAGCACTGGGCCTTGTCAGCCGCCGAAACAGTCCTCGGCAGTGGTGTCTAGGTACTGTCATCCGGGCTGGGCCTTGCCCGCCCATCAGTCACTGTCGGGGACGGATAGCAGGACCAGCCCCTCGTTCTATTTGCGACTTCTGCCCCGCTCCTCCCTCGCAACCTAGTTCTTACCTTTTGAGCGGGTCTTCTGGAAAGAATCACCCAAGATCGCAACTGTCGGCCCACCGTGCGTAGTCCCTGTTCAGGGCCTTGCGTATGGAGAGAATATCTCTTTTGTCGCCCTCGTGAAGGTGATGAGGTTCAGGTGCTCACACCGTTCATTTAGCTCCTCTTTGCTGTCGCTTGAAGTGATGTGTGCTGGTGCTAATGGCTCCATGTGAGGGCGATGTAAAGATCTGCTGCTCATCGCTTCACGCCAGCAGAAAGATCACGGGGTCCTTCCGTGCGCAGCAGATCCAAGTCCGGCAGACCGAGCAGTTCCGGTTCCCGTATACGTGGGACAGGCCTGGTGGCCGCCATCGCTCTAGTCGCAGAAGCGACATTGACCCTCGCCGGCACTGGTACGGCTGTCGCCCTCCCGGTCACCGCTGCGACGTCGGCCGCCACGTCGGCGGACGCAACCTACGGGGCCGCAGAAGCCAACGACCCTGCCTCCGCTCTCCTGGCGGCGCGCTTGCAGAACAGGAAGATCGAGGTGTTGTCGGAGCGCACGGGCGCCTCCACCACCTACGCGCTGCCGGACGGCAGTATGCAGACCGAGGACTACGCCGGTCCGGTCCGGGTGAAGCAGGACGGCGACTGGCACGACATCGACACCGACCTCTCCGACACCGGCCCGGACCTGGAACCCCAAGTGGCCGCGGCGGACATCGCGGTGTCGGACGGCGGTGACACCGACCTCGCCTCCGTCACCAAGGGTAGCGACTCCTTCGGCCTGGGCTGGGCGGACAAGCTCCCCACCCCGACCGTCAAGGACGACACCGCCTCCTACGACCTCGGCGACGGCCAGACCCTGTCGGCGACGGCGCTGGCGCAGGGCTTCTCGGAGAACATCACGCTGGACAGCCGGCCGTCCGACAGGACGGTCAGCTACCGGATCCCGCTGCACCTCAAGGGCCTGGCCCTGTCCCAGGCCGACTCCGGCCACCTGCTGCTGAAGGACGGCGACGGCAAGCTCGTCGCCGAGGCGCCCGCGCCGATGATGTGGGACGCGTCCAAGGACCCGGCATCCGGTGAGTCCGCGCACGAGGAGCAGGTCTCGACGAAGATCGAGACCGCCGAGGACGGTTCCCAGACCCTCGTCCTGACCCCGGACGCCGACTTCCTCGACACGGCCACCTATCCGGTGACCGTCGACCCGACCTCCACCCTCGCCGTCACCACCGACACCTGGGTGCAGACCCCGGACTACCCCGACTCCCAGGTCTCCTCGCAGGAGCTGAAGTCGGGCACCTACGACAGCGGCACCGATGTGGCCCGCGCCTACCTGAAGTTCGACGTCTCGAAGTTCACCGGCACGCACATCACGTCGGCGACGATGAAGCTCTACAACTACTACTCCGCCACCTGCTCCACCTCGGGCGCCGCGACCCAGGCCCGCCGGATCACCTCCACCTGGTCCTCGTCCTCGGTGACCTGGTCCGCGCAGCCGTCCACGACGACGACCGGCATGGCGACCAACACCGGCCACTGGGGCTACAGCTCCTCCTGTCCGGCCGCCTGGTCGAACTGGAACATGCAGTCCATCGTGCAGGCCTGGGCCGACGGCTCCACCAACTACGGCATCCAGCTGCGCAGCGCCGACGAGACCGACGCGACGACCTGGCGCAGGTTCCGGTCCGCGAACTACACCACCTCCGGGTATGCCCCGCAGCTGGTCGTCACCTACAACTCCTACCCCGCGAAGCCGACCTCGGCCGCGGTGTCGCCGTCCACCGTCAACGCCTACAACGGCAAGCGGTACGTGACGACGTACACCCCGACCCTGTCCGCGAAGGTCTCCGACCCGGACGGCTCCACGGCCAAGGCCCAGTTCGAGATCACCAACGACCCGGCCTACTCAGGCGAGACGTCCTACTCCTACACCGCCACCTCGTCCTCCGTCTCCTCCGGCGGCACCGCGACCCTGGCCGTCCCGAGCGCGAGCCAGCTGGCTGCCTCGCATCTGCGGTTGCGCGTGCGGGGCTACGACGGCACGGACTACGGCGCCTGGTCGTCTTATGTGTACTTTGTGCCGAACGTGGCCAAGCCGAACGCGCCGACGATCTCCTGCTCGCCGTACTCCTCGGGCAGTTGGACGGACAAGTCGAGCAGCGGCGCGACCTGCACGCTGAGCACCACCTCCACCGACGGCGCCGGCTACCAGTGGGGTCTGGACGACAAAACGGTCCCCGACAGCGCGCTGGACACCACCGACGGCAGCGGCGGCCAGTCCCAGACGGTCACCGTGAAGCCGGCCAACGGCTGGCACACCCTGTACGCGCGGACCATCGACTCCGGCGGCAACGTCTCCACCGCCACCACCTCCTACGCGTTCGGCGTCGGCAAAGCGGGACTCACCTCCCCGGTCACGGGCGACACGACCGACGACAATGTGAGCCTGTCGGCCACCCAGTCGGGGGCGTTCACCGGTGTGACCTACCAGTACAGGATCGGCGCTGCTGATCCGTACGGCTGGCAGCCCATCCCCGTGAACTATGTGACCAAGATGGACGGTACGGCGCTCTCCTCCTGGCCGTTCGCCTTCTCCGCCACCTCGAACCCCGACAATCTCACCTGGGCGGCCACCGACCAGGTCTCCGACGACGGCCCGGTGCAGGTGCGGGCGCTGTTCACGGACGGCACCAACACCTACGGCACCGATGCGGCCACCGTCACCGTCGACCGCAAGGCCGCCAATGCCCCCAGCGGCGCCGTCGGTCCGGGCTCGGTCAACCTGCTCACCGGTGACTTCGGTCTGTCGGCCACGGACGCCGGTGCGTTCGGCGCGACCGTGACCCGCGCGTTCTCCTCCCGGAACCCGCAGGGCGCCGCCGCACAGGACGGGCAGGTCGCCATTTTCGGACCGAACTGGACTTCGGGAGTCACCGCGCCGACATCCGACTGGACCTACCTCAAGGAGACGTCAAGCACGTCGGTGTCGCTGCTCGACTCAACCGGGGCGGCCACCGGCTTCACCCTCCTCGACGCGACCGCTGGCACCTGGACCCCGCAGCCTGGTGCGGAGGATCTGACGCTGACCGGCTCCCCGTCCGGCAGTTCCTTCACCCTGAAGGACACCGCCGACGGCACGGTCTCCACCTTCGCCAAGCCGAACGGGAACTCCACCACCTGGCAGCTGGCCACCACCGCCACGGCCGCCGACGACTCGGCAAGCACCACCACCGTGGTCTCCAACGCGGTGCCGGTCTCCGGAGGCCGCGAGTTCCTGGCCGAACCCGAGTACGTCATCACACCCACCAGCGCAGTCTCCGCAACTGCCTGTAAGGGCGACCCGAGCACGAAGGGCTGTCGGGTCCTGGAGTTCGTCTACGCCCCCGCGACCACCGCGACCTCCTCGGCCCTCGGTGACTACGCGGGACAGGTCAGCCAGATCAAGCTGTGGGCCACCGCCCCCGGTGGCTCGGCCGCGACCGCGACGGTTGTCGCCCAGTACGCGTACGACACCTCGGGCCGACTCCGCGAGGCCTGGGACCCTCGCCTGGACACCCCGCTCAAGACGGCGTATACGTACGACAGTGCGGGCCGGATCGCCACGCTCACTCCGCCCGGACAGCTGCCCTGGACCTTCGCCTACGACGCGGGCAGCGGAAAGCTGGTGTCCGCCTCCCGACCCACGCTGAAGCCCGGCACCGTGGCGACCACGGACGGCACGGCAACCACGAGCGTCGTCTACAACGTGCCGATCTCCGGATCGGCAGCTCCCTACGACCTGTCCACCACCGCCACCGCCAAGTGGGGCCAGACCGACAACCCCACCGTCGGCACCGCGGTTTTCCCACCGACCTCCGTTCCTGTCGGTAACGACGGCGGCTCCCTGGGCTCGGGCGACTACGCGAAGGCCACCGTCACCTACCTGGACGAGGCCGGCCTCGGCGTCGACACGGCCACCCCTGGCGGTCGTATCACCACCACCGAGTACGACGCGATGGGCAACACCGTCCGTGAGCTGACCGCCGCCAACCGCGAGTTGGCCCTCTCGACCACCACCAGCGACGACCCGCTGCTGGCCGGTGCCCTGGCGAACACCGCGAGCAGCGCGGACGCGGCCGAACTGTTGTCCACCGTAACCGACTACACGACGGCCGACGACGGCTCCGAGCAGCTGACCGACGTCTACGGCCCGCTGCACACCATCACCCTCCAGCACACCCTCTCCGGCGGCACCGGCGCCGCCGACCTGGCGGCGGGCACCGAGACCCTCGCCCGTACTCACACCTCCTACGCCTACGACGAGAACCGGCCCAGCGACGCGGTCGTTTCCGACGAGCAGACGTCGATGACCACCGGCGCCACGGTGGCCGGCTACCCGGCCGACGCTGATCGGCACACCACCGCCACCACGTACGACTGGACCGTCGGCCTGCCCCTGAGTACGGTCACCGACCCCAGCGGCCTGGCCGCCAGCACCGGCTACGGCTACGACAGCGACGGCAACCTGACCAAGGAGATCCAGTCGGGCTCCACAGGCAGCGACGCCAAGACGACGCTGACCACGTACTACTCGGCGACCGGCAGCGGCGACTGCCAGGGGAGCCCCGAATGGGCTGGCCTCGTCTGCCGCACCGCCCCGGCGGCGGCCATCACCGGCGGGGGCTCCAACCCCACCGAACTGCCGACCAAGACGTACACGTACGACCGGTACGGCCAGATCCACACGCTCACGGAGACCGCGAACTCCACCACCCGCACCACGACCTACACCCGTGACGCGATCGGCCGGGTGCTCACGCAGTCCGTCTCCGGCGGTACCGGAACGGCCACCCCCGACGTCACCTACACCTACGGCACCACCACAGGCGCCCTGGCCAAGCAGACCTCGAACGGGACGACCATCACGGTCACCCAGGACGAGCTCGGCCGCCAGGCGACGTACGACGACGGCACCGGCGACACCACGACGACGGCGTACGACAGCTCAGACCGCCCCGTCACCGTCACCGACTCCGCCCCCTCCACCACCACCTACACCTACGACGCCACCACCGGCCTGCCCGCCACGGTCACCGACTCCGTCGCCGGCACCTTCACCGCCACCAGTCACGACGCGGACGGCAACCTCACCGCCGAGACCCTTCCCAGCGGCTACACCCTCACCCAGTCCTACGACCCCGCGGGCCACGAAACCGCCCGCACCTACACCGACTCCGGCAGCACGCCCGTGCTGACCGACACGGCCGACTACACGGCCGGCGGTCTGCGGGCGGGCCACAGCGAGAACAACGGCACCACTACGACGAGCACCTACACCTACGACAACGTCGACCGCCTCACCCAGGCCGCCGACGACACCGGTAACTCCTGCACGACCCGCTCCTATACGTTCGCTTCCGCCACCAGCTGGGACCGCACGAAGCTCGCCACGGACTCCAGCTCCACGGACTGCGCCGACACCACGGCCACAACCACCACGACGGCGGCCCACACCTACGACAGCGCCGACCGCGTCAGCGACACCGGTTACACCTACGACGCCTTCGGCCGCACCACCGCCACCCCCGACGGCACAACGCTCGCCTACTACTCCAACGACCTGGTCCGCCAGGAGACCACCGCGACCACCCGGCAGACCTGGAGTCTGGACGGACTCCAGCGCCTGGCGAGCTGGACCACGCAGACCCTCTCCGGAGGCACCTGGACCGCCACGGCGACGAAGACCAACCACTACGCCGACAGCACGGACCTGCCGGCGTGGACCGCCGAGGACACCTCGGGGACGATCACGCGCGACGTGGAGGACCTCACCGGATCACTCGCCGCCACCACGGACGCCACGGGCAACACGGTCCTGCAACTGTCCGACCTGCACGGCGACGTCACCGTCCAGCTGGCGCTCGCCTCCACCATGGTCACCAGCCATGGCTACGACGAGTTCGGTAACGCCACCACGACCGCTCGCTATGGCTGGCTTGGCGCCCACCAGCGCTCCGCAGAGACCCCTACCGGCCTGCTGCTCATGGGCGTCCGCCTGTACAGCCCGGCCGACGGCAGGTTCCTGCAGACCGACCCGATCCCCGGCGGCAGCCAAAACGCCTACGACTACGCGGGACAGAACCCCGTGAACACGTCAGACATGATGGGGACAAGCTTCAAGTACAAGAACGACGGCTGGCAGTGCGGTCACGCCGGCTGTGTGCACCTGACCCGGAGGTGCGCGGAGCCGAGCGGCCACTGCTCCCTCTTCTTTGGTATTAAGCTCACCGGCCACTGGCGCTCGGCGTACTCCGTCACCCTGTCCTTCACGATCCTGGTGGAGGGCCACACAGTGAGTCCATGGCACGAGTACGGCCACCCCGAGGAAGGCAGCTACTACTGGCACCCATCATGGGGCGAGCACGAAGACGACAGCCTACGCGGGCGCTACCGCTACGACGTGTTCTTCATCGGCCATGTGGAGGGCTACTCCACCGTGGAGATCGACGTGACGGGCAATGTGATCATGCCCGGCGGGAAGGCGTACACGCTGTACGGCTACGGAAAATGGGACTAGCGAGGCCGCGATGGCTCTGAGAACGCAAAGAACGTACGTCATGGCCGGCAACGGCCTCGGCGACTTCGTGGCCGTTGCACTGACCCGGCCGCACGACGGAGGTCCCCAGGTGTCCACCGTCGTGCTGGTCGGCGACGAGGGACGGACCGTACGCGAGATGATCGGTGCCCGGGCGGGAGGGGAGAAAGGTGTCGTACACCTGACCCCCGCCCTGCTCGGGGAGCTCCCGCCGGACCTTGATTGGGTCCGGGCGGCGCAGGGAACACCGCTGAAACTGATGCTGCTGGATGCGGAGTTGCCGACCGAGGCCGCCCATGCGGCACTGGCCGCGCTCCTGCGGGAGCACGGCAACCCGGGCGTCGAGGTGGTGTCGGTCGGCGGCCCGTACCGCTGCCTGTGCGGGGCGGCGCCGCGGCTCATGCCACCCGGCAGGCCCGGGGACGCCGTGGAGGCGCTGCTGCCGCTGCTGGACGACGTAACCGTCTGTCTCGTGGGCGCTGGGGACGGCTCCGCCGAAGCCGCCGCAGATTACTGGGAGTTCGTGTCCGGGCTCACCTCAGCCCGGGGATCGAGCATCGAGGAAGCAGCCGCCCGCGAGTTCGCCACCGTCGTCGTGCAGGACTGCTCGGACGTCCTGTCGCTGGCCTGCGCGGGAGCGCTGGGGTTCGAGGGGGACGTGGCGACCTTTCCCGACGGAGAGATCATGCGGGCGGACAGGACTTCGGCCGGGGTGGTCCGGTTCTCGGCCGCGGACGAGCCCCTGGCTCTGGCGCCACATGAGTGCCCTGCAGGTGCGGAACCCAGACAGCCGCAACACTCAGGCGCGCCTGAGCATGGACCGGACGCGGTGACCTGGCGGCGGTTGGCGCAGATGATGGGGACAACTGGCCCGGATGCGGTCGCACGAGCTGCGGACAGACTGCTGAGCTCGGGAGAGAGGCTGGTCGCCTTCCCCGTCCACAGAGTGTGAAGCACGCCCATGGCAAGACATATGGGCCCGCCCCTGCGAGCCAGGGGCGGGCCCATATGCGCCCTCGCGGTGGTACCGACCGCGGTAGCCACAAAGGGCTCGCGAAACGTTCGGGAATTACACCCGCGACCGATTCCCGAAGGCCCCGGATCAGGCGATAACCCAGGAGGCCCTTTCCCTCCCGTCCATGAGCGTCGCGACTCGGTGTGAAAGCTGCATACCAGCCGCCTTGTCTCCTCGATCCGCGCGTCGTATGAAGGCGCCGAGCGTGTGCAGGTCGCGGATCGCTCGCAGAACGGGCAATCCATCCCACTGCCGGATGTCGTACCCATACCGAAGGCTGAACTCGTCGAGGTCCGCGACAGTACGCCCGAACCGGACCCCTTGGAAGGTGTTGGCCAGGTCGATCTCACGAGGGCCGAACGCTGCCTCGTCCCAGTCGCCGAGCCGCACGCCGTCACCACTCCAGAGCGTGTTTCCGGGATAGGCGTCGGCGTGGATGTGACCCTGGCCCAGAGGGAAGTCGAGCTTGCCGTAGCTGGCCAGAAGCTCCTCCCGCCGCGCGGCCAACCACTCACGCTGGGGCGAGGTCAGGTAGCAGCTCGACTCCACGGAGCTCTTGAACGAGGCGAGGGGCTGAAACCGGGGAAGCGGGATCGGCGGCGCCGGCAAGGAGTGGAGTTCACTTAGCAGGGCGCCCAAGGGGCCGGCTGGCGGCCCGCTGCCTTCTGGCTGCGGGTAATGCCGCCAGAACGTCACCGTATGCGGAGCGTAGACGAGCGGCTGGGGGAGATCCGCGGGCTCCGTCGCCGGGAAGCCGTTCGCGACGAGCCAGCGGGTCAACGAGACCGCCGTGTCGAGACGTGGCCGTTGGGAGAGGGGGCTGACGCGTACGACGATGCCTTCGTCGGCAAGGAGGAACACGGACGTGGCGTGGTCGTGGAGTCGGGTGAGTGACTGGTCTGTCAGGCCTGAGGCTCGACAGGCCATGCGGGCGGCGGACTCGGGAGAGACCGTCGTCGTCATGGGGCAAGGACCTTCGTTCGGGTGTCTATCGCCTGGTACCCGCGGGCCGCTTCGGCGAGTTCACGCGCGACGGGGCTCCGGGCGAACCGCGGTTGCTCCAACAGCCTAGCCACTGACTGCACGGCGTCGCCGAGTTGCCGGATGCGTTGGTCCGCCGGGAGATCCAGGACGGGCCGAAGGTGCTCTCCGGCTCCCTCGATCTCTCCTGCGGTGATGCGCGCTGTCGCGATGTCGAGGCGCGCCAGGGCCTCATCGCCGTACGACCTCTGCTCCGGAGGGCCGGCCTCGTAGAGTTCGATGGCCGTGGTCGCGTGCTGCTCGGCCAGTCGATGCCCGCCAAGCAGCGCGAAGGTTCCGCCGATGTAGTAGTGCTGCTTCGCTTCGGGGAACGTGAGGAGGCCTCCGAACCGGGTCAGGGCGTCTGGAGCCCCATGCCGGTCCCGGGCCCGTTTGAGTTCCTCGATGGCGTCCATGGCAGTCCGGCGGTCGCCGATGCGAGCCGCCGCCCGGGCTTCGATCGCCGCTATCCGGATTCGGGTTTCCCCACCGGGGGACAGCAGGGCGGCCTGCCTTGTGTAGTCGAGAGCTGTCTGCCGCCGCGACGACCACTCGGCGATCAGCGCGGCCGTGCCCTTCACCCAGGCTCGCAGGTCGTTGTGATCGGACTGTTCGGCGAGAGTCCAGGCTGTCTGCAACTGCGCGACAGCGGCGTCTTCGTCGCCGAGGTTCTGCGAGGCGTGAGCGAGCAACAGGGAGCTGGTGCCAGCGAGCAGGAGCAGTTTTCTGGTCTGGCCGAGAGGCTGGCGGCCGTTCAGCAGGCCGAAGAGGTGATCCCTAGTCGACACGAGGTCAGTGAAGATCCGGTGCAGCGGTGCGTGGACGTAGTCACCGGCGATCCCGGCGAGTACGGCCTCGATCCCTTCGAGCTCCACGTCGCTGACGTTGCTCTGCGTGATGTCGCTGGCGAAGTTCAGGGACTGCACGGCGGCCTGGGCCGCCAACTGGTTCAGGTCGGTGGCCTCGGTCACCCCGGGAGGCACGTCGACGGGTGACCATCCGATCTGTGCGGGGACAGAGACGTCGTACGTCCCCTGTTCGCGGAAAGGCGGAGCCAGCAGGGCGTCCGGCGTGCCGATGCCGTCGAGGAACCGCGCGACCTTGTCGAGGTTCGTGAGACGTCGGCTGCCGGCTTCGAGCATCGACAGGAAGCCCTGGCTCAGGCCGGCCATGGACGCCATGTCTTCTTGCCGAAGACCGGCTCTCTCCCGGATGAGTCGGCTCGCACGGCCGAAGTCCCAAGCCACGATGGCGGTTTGGATGTCGCGGTCGGTCCACACCGTGTCCGGGATGCTGCGGACTGGTTGCGGCTCCCACGTCCCCTTGGTGCGGGCGCACGCCGCGCACCGTTCGTCAAGGTTGTACTGGCTCAACCGGCATCCGCAGCCGGCGCATGTGCGAGGGTTCCTCGGCATCGCGCCCCCGTTCCTCGTCTGCGGACGGCAGCGTACGTGCGGGCACTCGCGGGCGGGAATCACGCCGGTGATACCCCAGCTGGTGGGCGGCGGGGTGTGCTCAGACGTCGGAGCGGGTCACTGCCGCGATCGCGCCCAGAAGCCGCGGAACGTCTTCGAGGCTGTCGAGTACGACGTCGGCTCCGGCCGCCGCCAGATCAACTGCGGAGGTCTTGCCGGACGCGACCGCGATCACAGGTGCTCCGCCTTCGAGGCCCGTGCGGACGTCTTCGAGGGAGTCGCCGATGATGACCGTGTTGGAGCGGGAGAAGCGTGAGCCGTATTCGGTCTGGGCGCGTGTCTGGGCGACTGATACGAGACTCGGGCGGTGGTCGTTGTCGGACGAGTACCCCCCGATCTCCGTGTCCAGGAAGCCGGTGAGGTCGAACGCCTGGAGCTTCAGCAGGGCATTGGGCTTGAGGTTCCCCGTGACCACCGTCGGTACGTATCCCGGTTGGGCCTGCACGTTCTTGAGGGCGGAGACGGCTCCGGGCAGGAGGACACCTTGTCGGCGAAGGTCTTCCGTGTGTGCGGCGAGGCGTCGGGGGAGGAGTTCCACCATGCGCGGCAACAAATGCGGGACCTCTGCCTCGGGGACGCCGTTGTCCGTCAGGAGGGAACGGATCGCCAGGGGCATGGTGACGCCGGTACCTCGTGCCGGGAGGTGCTCCGCGGGACGACCGACGATCTCGGCGAAGGTCTCCCGGTAGACCTGCCTGTCGATGTCGCCGACGTACAACAGGGTGCGGTCGATGTCCCACAGGACGAGGGTCCGAGGTGCGGCGGTCAAGTTCGGCTCCCTGTTGCCGGCATCGCGACGTGTCGCTCCAGTACGTCCTGAGCGTACGGGCTGTGGGCGACCTGACGGAGCCCGTGGATCATGTCCGCGACGTGGCTGTCGAGCCGGGCCGACCGGAGCCTCGCGGCCAGGTCGAGGACTTCGTGCGCCGCGGCGGCCCCGGCTTCTATGTCGCCTTGCTCGACGTGGGCGGTGGCGGCACGCGAGAGGAACAGGCCCCGGGTGCGGTGGTCCGCCGGGTTGAGTGCCTGCCGTGCCCTGCTGAAGCTGGCGGCGGCGCTGCTCGGGTCGCCGAGGTCGAGGTGGCAGCTGCCCGTCTGGCCGTGGATCTCGCCCTCGTTGACCCAGTACAGCCAGTGCGGGTCCTGTTCGGAGCGGCCCTGAGCGCAGAGTTCCGCCGCTCGTCCGAGTGCGGTGAGGGCGGCTTGGCGTTCGCCGAGTTTGGCGTGCCCGCGGGCCTGCCGCGTCAGGAGCATGGCTTCGAGCGCCGGTGTGCCGAGGTGCCTGACCCTGTCCCGGGCACGCTGAGCCGCGGCCACGGCATGGTGCGGGGCCCCGGTGGAGTAGCCGTGGATGGCTATGTAGGACAGGGCGCCGGCGCCCAGCCGTACGTCCTGCGAGGCCTTCGCCGCGCGCAGGGCCGCGTACAGGTAGCTGAGTGGACGATCCCGGTCGCCGGAGTCGAAGACGAACCAGCCGGTCTGCGTGGCCGTGTCGGCGATGATCGCCGCGAGGCGGCGTCCGGTCTCCTCGTCGTACGAGGTCTCCTCCAGCAGGTGCTTGAGGAACCGGAGGTGGCTGTCCCCGAGAGCGGTGAGGGTGCCGCTGCCGTCGCTCGCGTCCATGGTGCGGAGACTGTCGGTGGTGCGCTGCAGGGCGTCCAGCAGGTCACCGGTGAGCTGACTCCCCTCCGCTGCCCTGGTGAGGGGTTCGGCTTCGGCGGTGTCCCAGGCGTTGACGAAGGTGGTGAGCGCGATGCCGCCAGCGGTGAGGAATCGTCGACGGTTCATCGCGTTGCCTCCTACCGCGCTGTCCAGTGCTTCCACCATACGGGCCGAGGTCCAGGGGAGGCTCGGATCGGCGTCGCCGGCGAACGGGATCTCGGGCGCTTGCTGGGCCGGGCCGTGAGCATGTGGGAGAGGAAGGGCGACCAACTCGGCTGGTACGCCGAGGCCTGTCAGGAACTCGATGATCTTGTCGATGTTGGTGAGCCGCCGGTTGCCCGACTCCAGCATGGACAGGAAGGACTGGCTCATCCCGGTGAGCTGGGCCATGTCTCCCTGGCGAAGGCCACTTCGGAGCCGGATGAGGCGGCTGGCCCGGCTGAAATCCCAGTTGCCGAGCGCACTTCGGACTTCCGTGTCCGTCCAGACGTATTCCGGCACGAGCGGCGTGAAATGAGCTTGCCTGGGTTGCGAGCGGGTGCAGGAAGCGCACAGGGAATCCGAGTTGTACTGGCTCAGGGAGCAGCCGCATCGATCGCAGTGCCGTTGCGCCTGGCGAGGCACCCTTCCCTCCCCCGAGCGAGATGTGCGGTTCTCCGGGCGTCCTTTCGCGGAGCCGGAATCACCTTAGTGATATCACCTTCGGCATGTGCGTAATCACCGTCCAGTGAACAGTCTTGGGGGCCAGCCCGCGTTCCGGTGACAGAAGTCGCCCGGTCGAGCGGCTCAACCGGTCCGTTCGGACGCACAGGAGTCTCCCGATGATGTTCGCTTCAGGTCGAGTTGGCGTCGCTTCTGATGACTCCCTGCCGCAGAGGCCGGCGGGGCTCGCGGGGCCGTCGCATGGCTGGGGCGCTCCACCCGACCGCCCCGTGTCGTCGCAGGCCCGGTCGCCGTCTCCCGCGCAGTCCGAGTTGAGCTGGGGGATCCAACTGGCGGCGTTCCCGAGGCCGCGGCTGGGCGCGGTGGACGTCGTGCAGGTCGGGCTCGGGGTGGGACTCCGTGCGGTGGAGGGCGTCCGGCAGGACGGCCTTCCAGTTGGCCCGGTCTTCTGCTGTGAGTCGCACGTCAGGATGCACATCCCTGTCGAGTCGGACACCGCCTACCGCTGGCACGCTCCGCAGACGCTGTGCCGCCCGGGAGCCTGGGAGTGCTCGACCAGCGGGCTTCCGACACAGCGGTCGCGGTGCTCGGGGGTGTGGCTGTTTCCGCCCGGTCCGCGGAACACCTGCACACACGCGCCCGCGCTCCTTCACTGGCTGTCCCTGACACGGTCCGCCGGCGTACGGAACGTCGAGGTCCGGTATGGCGGTTAGCGTCTCGGCCGTCGTCCTGCTGGGGTTCATCACGTTCCTGCTCGTCAAAAAGAGCGGGTTGAAGGCGGGCCACGCGGTCGTCTGCACGCTCTTCGGTTTCTACCTCGCAGACTCCTCGATCGCCCCCACCGTCTCGCAGGCCGTGAACAGCGTTGCCCAGATCGTCGGAAAGATCAGTTTCTAGCCGCCGGTTTCAAGCCGTCCGGCTGAATCGCAAGTGCGTCACATTTCCGGCACTGCGTGGCATCGGGACCGATGCCTCCCCATCGCCAACCTTTCTTTCTACTTCGGGGATTTGATGACCTCGCGCGTATTGGATCCGGCCCTTTGGTTGTCGGCCCTGGCTGTTCTCGCAGCCGTGGCCACGGCCGTGCGCTTTCGTGCCGCGTCACTCGACGGAAAGCGTCGCGTCGCCAGCCTGGAGACGTCCTTGCGGATGGAGCGGGAGGCGGTCGCAGCCCGTGACGACGAGGTACGGCATCTCGCTCAGCAGCAGGTGCCCCACCTGATCCACACCGTGCTGAGCGGCCAACAGGCAGCGGCCCCGCCCTCGCTCCACCCGGAACTGAGCAAGACCGAGTTCGGCCGGGCTCTGGCTGAAGTCCTGCGCACGGTGCACGAGACGACGGTCCAGTCCGCCGACCGCGCGGAGAACGTGACCCGCACGACACTGGGCACCTTCATCCGCGCGATCCAGCCGCTCGTGAACGAGCTGCAGGGCGCGGTGGAAGAGATGGTCGAGCGTCACCACGACCCGAAGGTGCTCGCGGACGCGATCGAGATCTCCCACGGTGGCAACCAGCTGGCCCGGCGACTTCAGGCATTCAGCGTGCTGATCGGATCCTGGCCCGGGCGCCAGCGCGACCCCGCACCCCTGATCGATGTCGTGCGCGGCGGCGTCTCACGAATCCGCGACTACGACCGCATCGAGATCACCGGCGAGGCTCCTTTCGCCGTGACCAGCCGGGCCGTGGAACCCATCGTGCTGAGTCTGGCCGAGTTGCTCGACAACGCGGCCCGCCACTCCGAGCCGGGCACCAAGGTCCAGGTCTGGTACGTCTCGGCAGCCAACGGGGTGACCGTGTTCATCGACGACGCGGGCATCGGGATGACGCCCGAGAACCGCGCGAACGCCGGCCTGCTGCTCTCCGGTGGCCAGCAGATCTGGATCACCCAGATGCGTAACCCGCCCCAGCTCGGGTTCGTGACGGCCGGACAGTACGCCGACCGTTACGGCTTCCGGGCGGGCGCCGACCAGGTATCCGCAACCGGCGGTGTACGGGCCTGGGTGTTCATTCCACAGGAGCTGTTGGTGGCCCTCGCAGACGTACCGAAAGCCGCCGAGCAAGCACGCACGCACCCGCCTGTCACTACCTCCGCCCCGGCGCCACCGGCAGAGCCTGCCTCAGTGGCCGGCGAACCGCCGCAGTATCCGACGCGCGCCGACAGCGGCCTCCCGCAACGCACCCGACAAGGCGCCGGGCCGCGGCACGCCACCTCCCCTGTCCACGAGACCCAGACCCCGAGTGACGGCGGCCGTGCCGTGGGTGCCTTCCTGCGCGGCGTCGAACGCGCTGGCACCCAGGGCGGCCAACCCTCAGGCCCGGGCTCCCACCTCCCCGACGAAGGGAAGCACACCGATGACGACCGTTAACAAGAAGCTCGACATGCTGAGCGGGCTGGGCTGGATGCTCGATGAGGAACTCCTCGGGCAGCCCGGCGTCCTGCGCGCCATGGTGCTGTCGGCCGACGGACTGCCGGTCGTCTGTTCAAAGGACATCGACCGCGGCCAGGACATCCCCAGGGCCATGTCCGAGCGGGTGGCCGCGGCCGTCACCGGGCTTCAGGCCGTCAGCCAGGAGTCGACCGAGTTCGCCAGCAAGCCGAGGAGCAGCGAGGACAAGCCCTTCTCCGCCGGCCCATGGCAACGGACCCTGATCCAGTACGAGCAGGCGTACATCATCATCATCGCCGCCCGCGCCGGCACGTACCTGGCCGTGGCCATGAACGAGAAGGCGGACGTCGAGGCCGTGTCGTACCAGATGGAGAAGGTCGTCGACCGCATCGGCGACTACCTCGGCCTTCCCCCGCGGCAACCGGCACCGTCCGCGTCATGACCGCGTCCCGGCGTGTCCGGGGGCCGGGGCTGGTGGGCCTGCACGTCGTGACGGGCGGCCGCTCCGAGCCGAGCCGCAACCACTTCGACTTCGTCACGACCGTACGCATCTCCACCCCCGGCCTGGATCGCGCGGGCCTGTCCCCGGAGCAGCGCCGCGTGCTGGAGCTGTGTCAGCCGGGAGCACTGACCGTGGCCGAGATCGGGGCGTATCTCGTGCTTCCCCTCAGTGTCCTGCGGGTCCTCCTCGCCGACCTGATGGAACGAGGCCACATCACCACCAACGGCAAGTTCTACGCCGTCCAGGCGGCCGACCGAGAGGTATTGGAGGCAGTCCTTGAGGGGCTCCGCAAGCTCTAACCCCGCCGCGGGTACCCATCTGCGCGGTGACGAGACCACCGTGAAGATCATGGTCGCGGGCGCCTTCTCCGTGGGCAAGACCACCGTCATCGGCACGATGTCGGAGATCCGTCCCCTCCGGACGGAGGAGGTGATGACCGCCGCCAGCGTCCCGGTCGACGACCTGGACGGGCGCCCGGACAAGAGCGCGACCACGGTCGCCCTCGACTTCGGCCGGCTCTCCCTCAGCCCCGAACTCGTGCTCTACCTCTTCGGCGCGCCCGGGCAGCAACGGTTCTTCCCCATCCTGCGTCACCTCGCCCACGGCGCACTCGGGGCGCTGGTCCTGGTGGACACACGCCACCTTGCGCAGAGCTATCCCGTCATCGGCGCGGTGGAGGAGCTCGGGCTGGCCTACGCCATCGCGGTCAACGAGTTCCCCGACGCTCCGCGGCACACCGTCGACGAGCTGCGGGCCGCGATGGACCTGTCCGAGCAGACCCCGCTGGTGTTCTTCGACGCGCGCGACCGCCCCAGCTCCAAGAACGCCCTGATCAGCCTCGTGTCCTATCTCCTCACCCTGTTGCCGGAGCCACCCCGATGACCATGCCGACTCCCGGGCCCACGCCCCACTGGCCGCCTGCGGCCGGCGGCTGCCCCTACAGCCCGGCGGGATACCCGCCCGCGCCTGTCCCGCCGCAGCCGCTACCGATCCACGGGCCCGAATTCAGTGCGAACCCGCGCCAGACGTACGAGAGGCTCCGAGCCCAAGGCCCCATCGCGCCATGCGAGATCGACCACGGGGTCTACGGCTACATCACCACCACCTACCGCTCCGCCCTGTACCTGCTGCGCAACACCCCGAGCATCTTCCTCAAGGACCCCCACCACTGGTCGGCCCTTCGCGAGGGCCGCGTACCTGCCGACGCCCCCGCGCTCATGATGATGCGGCCGCGTAGGAACGCGCTGTGGCTCGACGGCTACGACCACACACGCCTGCGCAGCGCGGTCACCGACAGTCTTTCCTGGGTCGACACCCACGCCCTGACCGCCGGCGTGGCCCGCATCGCCGAAGGCCTGCTCGACCGCCTCATGGACCACGAACTCCCCGACCTGGTCGCCCACTTCGCCGACCCCCTGCCCATGCAGGTACTGATCGAGATGTTCGGCTGCCCGCCCGAGATCGGCCAGACCATCGTCACCTCCATCGCCAGGCTCTTCGACACCACCCAGGACGCAGCCCGGGTGAACACCGAACTCGAAGAGGCCTGCCTGGCCCTCACGAGGCTCAAACGGCACCGGCCGGGCTACGACGTCACCTCCTGGCTCGTGTCCCACCAGGCCCAGCTGTCCGACGAGGAGATGATCCAGCAGATCCTCCTGCTGATCGGGGCCGGAACCACCCCGTGCACCAACCTGATCGCCAACGCCGTGCTCCTGCTCATCACAGACGACCGGTTCAGCGGTGACCTGCACACCGGCGTCCGACCCGTCTCCGACGCGCTCGACCAAGTCCTGTGGGACGACCCGCCGGTGTCCAGCTACTGCCCCCTCTACCTGCGCGAAGAACACGTCTACGAGGGCATCCGGCTGCTTCCCGGTATCCCGATACTGGTGTCCTTCGCCGCCGCCAACAGCGACCCCGCCCTCGCCGCCGGCTCCGACCGACGCTCGGGCAACCGGGCGCACCTCGCCTTCAGCGCGGGCGTCCGTGCCTGCCCGGCACCCGATCTCGCCCGCGTCATCACCGAGACCGCCATCGAACGCGTCCTGGACCGGATCCCCGATCTCACCCTCGCCTGCTCATCTGCCCAACTCGTCCGCCGCCCCGGCACCTTCCAGAGCGGCTGGACGCATCTCCCCGTCGCTTTCCCTCGCACGACCTCCACCGTCCCGAACTCCAGCAGAGGACCGCGATGACCTCCCAGCTCCCTCCCTCCAGCTGCCCGTTCGCGATCGACCCGGCGGGCTCCGACCTCCACGCCGAGGCCCGTCAGCTGCGCGCCCTCGGCCCGGCCGCCCGGATCGAACTGCCCGGAGGGGTCGCCGCCTGGTCGGTCACCGATCCGGGGCTGATCGAGCGCCTCCTGTTGGACGACCGTGTCTCCAAGGACGCCCACCAGCACTGGCCCGCCTTCGTCGACGGGCAGATCCCGGAGAAGTGGCCCCTCCGCCTCTGGGTCCAGGTCCGCAACGCCTTGACCGCCTACGGACCGGAGCACAAGCGACTGCGTCGTCTGATCGGCACCGGCTTCCAGATCCGCCGGGTCCGCGCGCTCGCCCTCGCCATCGAGGGCATCGCCCACGCCCTCCTCGATGACCTCGAACACCACCGGGGCACCGGCAACCCCGTGGACCTGCGGGAGCACTTCGCCTGGCTGCTGCCGCTGCGTGTCGTCAACATGCTCCTGGGCGTCCCGGACAACCTCCACGACACCTTCCGCGAGCTGATCGGCGGCGCCTTCGCCACCGACATCACCGAGGAACAGGCCCAGGCCCGCAACCTCGCCCTCTACAAGGCCCTGGACGGACTGGTCACCGCCAAGCGCGAGATGCCCGGAGACGACGTCACCTCCGACCTGATCAAGGCCCACGACTCCGCCACCGACAGCCGGCTGTCCCACCAGGAACTCATCGACAGCCTCCTGCTGCTCATAGGCGCCGGCCACGAGACCACGGTCAACCTGATCGACCACGCCTCGGTCAACCTCATGACCCATCCCGACCAGCTCGCCCTCGTCGAGGCCGAGAACGCCAGCATCACGATGGACGACGTCGTGGACGAGACCCTGCGCCACCAAGCCCCGGTCGCCAACATCCTTCCGCGCTTCCCCACGGTTGACATCCACGACCCCGAGACCGGGGTGACCTTCGGCGCCGGCGACCTCATCGTCATCAACTACGCCGCCGCCAACCGCGACCCCCGCGTGCACACCGACCCTGATCGCTTCGACGCCACCCGGCCCACGCGAAAGAACCACCAGTCCTTCGGCGTGGGAGCGCACTACTGCCTCGGCGCCGGCCTCGCCCGCCTCGAAGCCCGCATCGCACTGGACGCCCTCTTCGGCCGCTTCCCTCGCCTCACCCTGGCCACGGCGGCCGAGAACCTGAGTCCCCTCGCCTCGTTCATCTCCAACGGCCACCAGCAGATCCCCGTCTACCTCGACGGCGCACCGGTCAAGCCCCCGGCCCCTGATCACCTCACGGCCCGGGCCGCACCCTCAGCAGCTCCCGGCCGAACGCCACCTCCTGCGCACATCGCCGAGACGCCCGCTGCCTGACCTGGCCAATCAACCTCTACAGCACCGTACGGAGCACTCCCATGACGAGCACGACTCCCGCCGCGTCCACGAAGGGCACGGATGTGCCCACGTTGTTGACCAACGCGCGGCGGGAGCTGGACGCCATCGCATTCCGCGTCCCGAACGCTCCCATGGCTGTCGCCGCGGCGCTCACCTCCCTGGGGGCACTCGCTCTGCGCCTGGTGACGGCCGCCGAGCCGCTTGCCAGCAGCATCGGGGGAGAGAAGCAGGCGGAACTCCGGGCGCTGATCGGCAGGGTCAAAGACCGTGCCAGTTCGAAGCCGCGGCCGGATCTCGCGTACGAACACCTGCTGGTGCTCCTCCGGCAGACCCAGGAGTTGCTGCGCCGGCTGGAGCAGGCGCACGGCATCGAACCTCGCCGCATCCAAGCCGCATCCGCCAGCCGTCGGCATGCGGCACACCACGCCGTCCAGCCGGTAGGGGAGAGCCGAAGCGCGCCCGCCCTCCAGGCCGTCGGACCGCCTGCCCCACTGCCTTCTCTGGGCTCGGCGGTCACTCTGCGGCTGCTGACCGCGAAGCCCAGCTCGGCAAGGGTCCAGGACTGCCTCCGACGCGGCAAAGACCACTACCCCGTCGACGGCGAAATGACCGAACAACTCCTCACCGTCGCCCCGTTCCTCCGTGATGCCGTCGCCATCAACGACGCGTTCGCCATCCGAGCGGTCGCCCTGCTGGCCGGCCAGCTGGGCAGCACCCAGTTCATCGACCTCGGATGTGGGCTCCCCACTTCCCCGACGCTGTACGAGACCGCCGCCGCAGTCCTGCCCCGTGGAAGCGAGATCGCCGTGGCCTACGTCGACCACGATCCGATCGTCATGGCCCATGCCGCCACGCTGCTCACGGCGCCACGCCCCCACCGAACGGCGCATGTGCACGCGGACCTCGCCCAGCCCGACAGCATCCTCACCGACCCGGACCTGCGAGGCGCTTTGGACCTGTCCCGGCCGGTGGCCGTACTCGCCCACGCCGTCCTGCACGAAGTACCCGACCGCCTCGCCTACCCGGCCATCTCCGCTCTCACGGGTCGGCTGGCCCCAGGCAGTGCCCTCTCCATCACCCACCCCACCGCCGCACTGCACCCAGGTTCGATGAAGCGGGTCGGAGATCTGTACACCGAGTCGATCGGTCCCATCGCCCTGCGCAGCCCTCATGAACTCGGCCGGTTCTTCGACGGGTGGCGTCTACTCGCCCCCGGGCTGGTGGAGATCGCCCACTGGCACGGCGTTACAGGTACCGCGTATCCCCCTGGTTCATCAGCAGCGTTCGCGGCCATCGCCGTAAAGCCGTGACGGCGCCAACTTCCAAGCTGGCCTGCCGAGCGATGCGCCAGACCCACATGCCGCCCGTCCCGTCCGTGCCCCCGTCGCGGATGGGGCGGGCTCCGGGTTTGGTACGCAAACCAACTTTCACTCCAGCCCCATGGATCACTTGAGCATCCGCTCGCGGCGATTCGGCCACCCTCCGTGCCTCGGGAAGCGTGCTGGATGGCGGTCGGCGAGGCGAGACCCCCGAATTCACACGGCTGGGGATCCGACTCAAACACGCGTGTTCGAGTCGGGCCGTCGGGTCGTTGTCCCGGTCATCATCAGTCATCCCCAACACGGTTCGGATGTCGCGCTGTTGGCGGCATCCGGGACGGTCATGCCCCGGCATACCGCCGTCACTCCACCGTGTCGTCGCTCGGCCAACCACCGGAGGAATCATGAATCCCGTCCCTGTGCCTCTCCTCGTTCATCCAGTCACCGCTCACCCCGAGGCCGCCCGGGCAGTCCTCCGGAGCCACAGGGTGACTGCGGCCGGCAGCACTCCGGCGTACGCCCTGGATACGCGCCACCTGACACCGAGGTGGGGGGCATGACCGGACAGCAATCACCCTCGGCACCCGTCGTGGCCTGGGCGGAACGGACCCTCGGCCCACTCGCCGTGCTGCGCAACGCCACGGCCGGTCCGTCGCTCGCAGGTGCGTGGGACGTCGTACGCACGAGTGACGGCGCCCTTTTCCACATCAAGATCGCCCAGAACCCTGGTGCCTTCACCCAAGAGACCTTCGCCCACCGACACGCTGTGCCCGCCCTCGGCCCCGGTGCGGCCCCACGCCTGCTGGCCACCTCCGCCGCGCACCTGGCTCTGATCGTGACGGCCCTGCCCGGCACTCCCCTTGCCCAGCTGCGGCTGAAGGAGGCCATGCTCAGGACGGTGCACTGGCGGGCCGGCCTGCTCCTCGCCCAGCTACACCAGGCCGGAAGGCACACCGGTACCGCGCACCACGACGCGCCGACGGTGCTGTCCCGCCTGGCCGACGACGCGGCCCGTCACCTCGATATGGTCAGCGACCGCCTGTCGTCGGACGAACAGAAGCTCGTCATGGGCCTCGCCGACCGGCTGCGCTTCGTCGGCCGAATGCCGCTCGGCTTCATTCACGGGGGCGCCCTCGGCTCAAGTCTTATCTGGTCCGCCGAGACGCAACTGGCCCTGCGTGACTTCGAGTCGGCACGGTTCGCCCCTGTGATCCTGGACTTCGTCCACCTCGCCTGCGGGCCCTGGATGACCCAGCCGCGCCTGCGTACGGCGTTCTTCACTGGCTACGGCCGCGCCCTCGGCCACGACGAGTGGGTTGCCCTGCGCTGTCTGACGGCCCTCACCGCCGCACGCTCACTGGTCGAAGCACGCGCCCTCGGCGACAAGGAGGCTGCGGACGCCTGCGAGGCCGTGCTCAACCGGGTGAAGGACGAGGTGAGCGCGTGATGCCCGTACCACCACTGGGCTTCACAGCAGATCAGAGCCGTTGCCCGGACCGCGCGCGAGGAGGGAGCCGGTGAGCGTCATGTCCCGGCCGGAGCGGACGAGCGGTGCGGTGGGCGCCGGGCGGGTGCCGCCCCCGCCGCCCGCCCAGCTGCGCTATGGCGGCATGTACAGCAAGAACCCGCTGGAAGAGGCGGGGTTCGCGCAGCTGGTCCGGCGCCTGCCGTCGGTGCTGGCGCGGACCGCGCGGATGGCGTGGGTGATCGACCGCGTCGCCGTGCTGCTGCTGGCCGGCTGCCAGCTGGCCATCGGTGTCAGCTCTGCCGTCCAGCTGACGGCGACCGCGCACGCGATGCGTGCCGTCTTCGGCACCGGGGCGGTCGCCGACCGGCTCCACCACGCGTTGCCCGCCCTGGTGGTGATCGCGCTGGCCGCGATGACCGGGCGGACGGCGAGTGCGCTGTCCTCGTACGCTGACGGGCGGATCACGCCCCGGCTGACGACGGAGGCGGACAGCGCCCTGGTGGCGGCGGTGTGCGGGATCGAGGCCGCCGCCCGAGCCGAGGACGGCTGCGCGGACCGGCAGGAAGCCGCGGAGATGGGGGTGGTCCGCAGCCACGTCATGATCCAGGACGCCAACCGGCTCACCGCCGCCGTCATCCGCCTGGTCACCGCGAGCGGGGTGCTGACCGTGCTGCACCCGCTGCTGCTGCCCCTGCTCCTGCTCGCGGTCGTCCCCGCCGGCGCCGGCGCGATCCTGCACGCCCGGGTCACCTACGAAACCCACTACGCCAACGTCGGCGACCGCAACGTGCGCACCAACCTGCGCGGCTGGGCCACCTCGGCCAAGTTCACCGACGAGATCCGCGCCAACACGATGACCGGCTACCTCACCTTCTGGTATCGGGCCATCTCCGAGCGGATCGACGCGCGCACCCTCGCGGCTGCGCCCAGGATGCTGAAGATCAACCTGACGAGCTCAGTGATCAGCGGAACCTTCCTCGTGGCCACCTGGGCCGTGCTGGCCTGGCTCGTGTCCATTGGGAGGATCGAGCCGGCGATCGCCGGGACCGCGGTCGTCGCCGTGCAGACCACGCTCGGCGCCCTGTCCCAGCTGGTCATCTACGGCGCGGCGATGTTCCACACCTCGCTCTACCTCGCGGACTCGGACTCCTTCCTCGACTATGCCGCCCAACATGCCCCGAAACGAGGCGCGTTGGCCGTTGACGGACCGCTGGAGGACATCTGCGTCACGGAGGCCGTCTACCGCTATCCGGGCAAGGAGAAGGCGGCGGTGGACGGCGTGTCGCTGACGGTGCGCAGGGGAGAGGTCCTCGCCCTGGTAGGGGAGAACGGCTCGGGGAAGTCGACCCTGGTGAGGCTACTCGCCGGAATCTTCCTGGCCGACAAGGGCACGGTCTGTTGGAACGGCGAGAGCGTGGCCGCCCTCGACCCCGACCGTCTGTGGAAGGTGTCCGGGCTGGTGCCGCAGAATTTCGCGCAGTGGCCGCTGTCCGTGCGGGACAACGTCACCCTCGGCCAGCCCCACGAGGAAGACGACCGTCTCGTGTGGGAAGCGTTGGAGGCGGTCGGACTCACCCAAGCCGTTCGGGACCTCCCGGCCGGTCTGGACACGCTGCTTGCCCGTGAGCTGTGGGGCGGCAGCGAACTGTCCGGCGGCCAGTGGCAGCGCCTGGCCTGCGCCCGGGCGCTGTACCGCCGGGCGGGGCTCCTGGTCCTGGACGAGCCGACCTCGGAGATGGACGCCCGTGGCGAGTACACCATCCTCCAGCAGATCAAGGCCCGCACCAGCGACTGCATCACGGTCCTGGTGACCCACCAGCTGGTCAATACCAAGATCGCCGACAGGATCCTGGTTATGAAGGACGGCCGGATCGCTGAACAGGGCGCCTACGACGAACTGTCCGACGGAAACGGCCTGTTCGCGGAACTTCTGGCTCTGTCCACCAGCCGCTGACCACAGTGGGGTGCCGCTGTAGGTTCCACAATCCAATGCGCGATGTCGGCTGAGGATGTGCAGTGAATGCGCAAATCCGGATCTCGGTGCGCCATGGTCGCGGCCCATAGCTGTCGGTGTTGATCTCTAGTGATCTTTCCGGGAGTAGCAAGCGGGTTGCTCCGTACCGTCAAGGATATGGCGGTACGGAGCACGGGCAAGGCCAGAGACGTACGCAGGGCGCGTACGGAGTTGATCCGGCACAAGGTCGAATCGGTAGGCAGGCGTCCGCTAGCGCGACATGGCGGCGCAGCGGCCACTGCAGTCTGGTTGAGCGTCACAGATCGTCGTGATCATGGCCTGATGGTGTACTAGTCTCACAACCATGACGAGCCTGTCGATCTCGCCGTACGAATCGCGCCGGTGGCGCGAACTCAACGCGCACTGGACCAAAAAGGCACAGCGCCGTGAGCTGGTGCCGCCCCAAGCCCGTGCCACCTTGGGCGCAGTTGGTGAGATGACGAAGGAGTTTGCCGTCCGCGCGGGTACTGCCGTTGCTGAGGCTACGCCGGAGTCGTTCAAGGAGTTCGGCGCGAAAGTCGCCGATGCGGCCCTTGCGCCGACGGTCGACGGAATCGTGGGAACGATAGAGTTCGTCAACGACTTGGCCGTCGAGTTCACTGACCCGCAGAAGGTGATCGATTTCCATCGCCGAAAGGGCCGCGACGTCGCATCGCTAGCGGACCTTCGCAAGCTCGACCTTGCCGATCTGGACGAGGTCGTGAGGCGACTCGTGTTGCAGTGGCGGTCCTTTGGTGCGGCAGAGGGAGCTGCTTTGGGTGCCTTGGCGATGGTTCCCATTGCGGGAGGAGCGTTGGCAATCGCCGCCGATCTTCTGGTGATGCAGATCTTGATAAACGCAATTGTGGCCAGAGTCTGTTACGCCTACGGATTCGACGCCAAGGACCCCGAACTCCAGCACATCGTTCGACGGATGGTCACCCGTTCATTCGGTGATCAGGTTCCAAAGGCCGCGACAGCGCGAAGGGCCAATCTCGCTGCTGCTGCGGCGAAGGGTCGGAAGAACTGGAGTAAGAAGCTTCGCCACGACCATCGGATCTTGGCTGCGCTGGAGAAACTGATGAAACAGTGGAACGGCGTGTCCCACGTGCCTGTAGGCAAAGCCGCCAAGGGTCTCCCCGTCGTTGCCGTCGTGGCGTCGACTACCACCAACGCCTACGTGATCGGGGACGTTGCGAAGCAGGCGCGCCTCTACGCGCAGACGCTCTTCCTCGCAGAGAAATACGGCCTCGCATTGCCCCCGAACCTCACGAAGTTCGCCGACTTGGATGATGAGCCAGGCGACGACGAGGGCGAAGCGTCCTTGAGGATCGGCTGCGACGACGCACGGTCGTGACTTCGCCGTCGAGCTCGTCGATCGTTCACGGCAGCTGTGGATCGTGACTTTGGTGCTCGGCTGGAACATCGGCGATCAGTACGGCTTCCCCGTTGTCAAGTTGGATGACGGAACAAGGCAACGCCATCGTCCATGACGGTGGTTGTCCCGGCCTGCGCGGGAGAGCAGGTGATGCGGGCGGTTCGGGCCGGTGGGCTTTCGTCCGTGACCGCACCCGCGTGATGAACAGGCTGCGCGAACGACTGCGCCCCGGCGGCACCCTCGTCGTCATCACCTCCGTCACGACGAACGTGCCCGACGAGCGGCGCGACATCGCCCTCGACGAGGACGAACTCGGCCTGCTGTGCGAGGGGTGGCGCTTCGCCGAACGGCACGATGCCGACGGACTCGCGTTCATCGTCCTACGCGGTCCAGCCCCTGGCCATGTCATCTGCGCCGGGAAGAACGAGCCCTCCGCGCACGCCCTGACAGGCGCGGGCGTTGTCGTCACCGACCCCGTGGGGCGGATTCTGCTCGGCTGGTCGAGGCGGCGCGGGGTGTGGGAGTTGCCCGGCGGGAAGAACGAAGCCGACGAGGACTTCCTCGTCACCGCCGTACGGGAGCTGCGCGAGGAAACCGGCCTCACCGCCGACCCGGCGAGTGCCCGGTTGCTGGCCCTGCTCATGGACTCCGCACACGGCATCCCGCGGATGACGGCCGCGGTCCGAATCACCGCCCATACAGGTGAACCGGTCGTCACCGAACCCCACTTGACCAGCCGCTGGGAATGGCACGAGATCACGGACCTGCCCCACCTCGACCAACCGCTGTTCACCCCGAGCGCGCATGTCATCGACACTGTGTGGCCTGGCCTGCTGACCGGTCTGCCGCCCGTCCACCGCTACCCGATCATCCCTGCAACCATTCCCGAGTCCGCCCAACAGGCACAAGAAGTGGCTGCGTTGCGTCAGACGATGGCCGACCGGCTGATCGAAGACGGCTACACGGATGCGGGCAGCACGATCGAGGCCGCCATCCGGCACGTCCCTCGCCACCGCTTCCTGCCCGATGTCCCACTGGCCGACGCCTACGACGCCAAGAAGGCCCCCGTCACTAAGCAAACCCCTGACGGCAAGACCACCAGCAGCGTCTCGGCTCCCTGGCTGCAGGCGGTCATGCTGCGCGACGCCGCCCTCCAACCCGGCGACACCGTGATCGAGATCGGCTCCGGCGGCTACAACGCCGCCCTCCTCCAGGAGCTGGTCGGCCCGCACGGCACGGTGATCACCATCGACATCGACCCCTACGTCACCGACCGCGCCCGCCGCTTCCTCGACGACACCGGATACCAGCAGGTCCGCGTCCACCTCGGCGACGGCGAACAGTCGCCCGCGACCTTCGCCGCCCCGGGCAGCGTGGACGCCATCGTCGCCATCGTCGTCACCGTCGAAGCCCGCGACATCCCGCCCGCCTGGATCAGCAGCCTCTCCGAGGGCGGGCGCCTGGTCGTCCCACTGCGGATCCACGGCTACACATGGTCCGTTGCCTTCACCAAACGCGACGAGCTGCTGGTGGCCGACCGCTTCGAGGTGTGCGGGTTCGTCCCTCTCCAGGGCCCCGGCTACCGACCCGACCACACCGTCAAGCTGCGCGGCGGCGAGATCACCGTACGCTTCGCCGACGGCACCCCCACCGACACCAGTCGCCTCGAAGCCGCTCTCGATATGCCCCGCACCGAGCGGTGGACCGGCGTCACCATCCCCGGCCAGGTGCCCTTCGACAAGCTCATGCTGTGGCTGGTCACCCACCTCGACACCGGGTTCGCACGCCTGGCCGTCGACAAGGCTCTCGACACCGGCGTGCTCCAACCTTCCAAGGGCTCGGACGCCGCGACCCTCGTCCGCGACGACTCCCTCGCCCACGTGCTGCACCGCAAGATCAGCGACGACGGCGACGGGCTTTGGGAATTCGGCGTCCACGCCTACGGCCCCCAGGCAGACGACTTGGCCGACACGATGACCGACCTCGTCACGTCCTGGGACCGTACGGCCCGTGACAGCACCCCCATGCTCACCGTCCACCCAGCCCACGCCTGTCACCCCGTCGAGTCCAACCCGCATGTGATCAGGAAGCCCCACGTCGACCTCGTGTTCGACTGGGAAACGTCCGGTGACCCAACCGCTGACGCAGCGGGCTGCCAGTCCGTGGCGGAGAGGGCCTCGTGACGCCGGCGGTCAGGAACGCCAGGGAGGTCATGGGCCCCGCAGTAGAAGGCTCGGCTATGACGCCAGCCGCGCATGGAACGTCACGCGCGCACGTGTGGAAAGGTGTCCACACCCCGTTCGCCGATGTGCGCGGGCGTGCTCTGGTGCAGGAGGTCGACTAGCGGGTTGTTCGGCTCCTGCCGGTGGCGAGACGCCGATGGGTACCCCAGTGGGCCCCTCTGAGCCTCATGGTTGGTCGGCGAACGGGGAGAACAGTGCTGGCATTTGTCCGGTTTCCGTGCCGAGCTGGTCGTACTACGGTGGCACGCGTGGACTGGGGGACGCTGCTAGGCACAGTCGTCGGTGCCGTCTTAGGGATCGGCTCGACCTTGATCGCCGACCACACACGATCCCGTCGTGAGCAAGCGAACCGCATGCACGAATCCCTCCGGGATCTCTACAGCACATACCTCGCTGCCTTGAATGACAGCTCGTCGGTCCTGCGGGTGATCATCCTCAGGGAGAACGATGCGGCCGCGCGGTACCAGGCGGCGTTGGACGCTTTTCGCGATACTTCCGTGCTGACGCAGCGCTACAGAGTCGCCCTGCAAGCGCCGCAGGCGGTTCGAGAGAAGTCCGATCACGCGTACAGGCTGCTCCGGCAATGGCGCGACTTGCTCGACTCCCACCCAGGACTCTCCCTGGCGTCGCCGGAGTACCTCGAAGGACTGGAACGGTTCCACCAAGCCCGCAAGGACCTCCAAGCAGCTATGCGTGCAAGTCTCACCGCCGGAGGCAGATAAGCCGACCATCTCGCCCGCACGGTGCGCGGCGCCGCTCCCAGTGCCTCGAAACCTTCGCTTCAGATAGTGCGCCGTGACGGTGCCGGCTGGGAACGACTGGCCAGGCCCATGGCCCGAGTAATCGTGATCTCGATGACAACGCGCTCCGGATCCGGGGCCGGGGTCCGTCCGTATCTGTCGGCGTAGCGGGTGACGGCGTCTTCCACCGCGGCAGCGTCGGTGAGGACCTCGGCCGTGCCCTCCAGACTGGCCCAGCGTCCCCCGTCGACCTGGCAGACAGCCACGTGTGCTTCACCGGGCCGGGACGCCTGAATGTTGGCGATCTTCTTGCTGGATTTGCGGGTGATAATGCGAGCGACGCCTGCATCGACATCGACGGTCACGCCAACGGGTACTACATGCGGGCTGCCGTCAGGGCGAAGAGTGGTCAGCGTACACAAGTGGTACTCGCGCCAGAACTCTGAGTATCTGGTCAGCTGGCTGAATATATCCGCAGGCATGACCCGGAGGATAACGCGGCGACCTGGGTGAACTTGCACGCTCGTGACCACCCCCACACCCGATGTGGCACCCCAAAGGGTGAGCGCGCTATCGTCAATGATGTCCCTTATGGGCATATATCTTGCATCTTGAATATCTCGAAAATGTAACGAAATCGTGTGATGGTTGCACGGGAGTGACCAAAATGAACATAAGGGCAAGTGGCAGCTCAGGGTCTTGATCGACATCTCGAATGGTCGATTTGGCACCTTTCGCCTAGGTGTTTTTCAGCCCTCCTTGGATCGCGAGGAGAGCCTTTCGGTTGTTGGTCTTTTATGAGCCTCACGTAAGGTCCGAGAGGTTCCTGGGAGCCACCTCGAAAGGCTCCGATCGATTGCCTTCCGTTCGCTCTTGCGATCAAGCGCGTTCAGAAGGGTCTCGTAGGTACTCGCAGCCCAATCGCTGCGGCTGGTCCGCTCCATACGGAGGGTCCTGGTCTCGGTGTCTGCGATCACCTTCATGAGTGCTGCCCTGGGGACGGAAACGTCTTTGACCCGTGGTGGCTGACGAGCGGCTTCGAGTGCGAGCCCTGTTCGGCCGGTACGAAGGGATTGCGCAATGTCTCCGGGAGAAAGCCGCCGCGGCGAGCCGGAATCTACGGTTCCCGTGAGGGGGCGGGTGTGGTGCCGGCGGCTGGGGCGATGGCGTACGGCCGAGAAACGAACCGTGGAGCGCGGCCTGCACCGACGCCTGCGGCAGGAGCTGCGCAGCCTTGGCATCGTTCCGCCTCTGGACATGGACGAGCTTGCCACGGCGCTCGGTGAGCGGCGTGGACGTCCGATGGTCCTGCGTCCCTTCGCGCTGGAAAAGCCCGGACCCTCGGGACTGTGGGTCGAGATGCCGAAGACGGACGTGATCCTCTACCAGGAGGAGACGACCCCGTTGCACCAGCGGCAAATCATCCTGCACGAACTCCTCCACATCCTCGTCGATGAGTGGGAGGAAGGCCGTGCGGCCCCCGAGGCGTCCCCGGACGAGTTCGTCGAGGAGTGGTCTGCTCTCGTGCCTGTCCTGGACCCCAAGCTGATCCGGCGGGTCGCTGCCCGGTGCTCGTACGAGGACGCGGAGGAGTGCTCGGTGGAGCTGGCGGCCACGATCATTCTGGAGTGGTCCTCGGTGGTGGATGCCCTTCCTCCGTTGTCGGAGGACCCGCGAGTGCGTCGGGTTCAGTCCGCTCTGGGCGACCGGCGAGGGTGGTTGTAGGCCGTGGTCAAGTACCTTCTGCTGATCATCGCGGTCGCTGTCGCGTGGCGGCTCTACCTGTGGTTCCGTGCTCCGCACGACGCTCCCACGCGGTCGGTGGCGCTCGCCTTCCTGTGTATGGGCCTGTCGTACCCAGCGGCCATGCCGGGAGGCGCCAGCGGTATCGACACCCTCGCTGGGCACGGCATGGCCCGGCTCGCCCAGAACCTGTTGCTGTTGCTGGCGGTCTACTTCCTGATGTGCTTCTACCTGTACTCGGCGGACGGGCCGGGAGCGCGTCGTCGTGCCTGGTGGGAAGGCGCCATCATGGCCTTGGTCGCGGTGGCGATCACGGTGGCCGCCGTGACCGTGCCGCACGATGAACTCGGCAAGCCGTATGTCACCGTGGACATGACGGTCCCCCAGATCTTTCTCTTCTACACCGTCGCCGGCCTGTACCTGATGTACGCGATCGGTGCCGCCGCATGGTGGTCCGCCGCCTACGCGCGCATGTCGCGCCGGCCGCACGCCACGGGTTTGTGGATGGCCGCGATCGGCCTGGGCGGGATGGCTGTGGCCTGCGCGATCCGCGCGGTCTTCGTCACCGTCCGGTGGAGCGGTGGTTCAGTGTCGTATCGGGTCAACACCTACGCGTCGCTCCTGCTGGTCGTGTCCAGCCTGCTCTTCGCCGCAGGCGTCACGTACTCGGTGGCCCGCGCCAGGCTCACCGCCACTCGGCTGTGGCTGCGCCGACGACGCGATCACCGTCGGCTGGCCCCCTTGTGGCAGCTCCTGATCGAGGTCTATCCCCAGAACCACCTGCGTCCCGCTTCGTTGGGGTTCTGGGATCGGTGGCGGGCGCGTGGTGTCCACCGCCGATACCACCGCCGGATAGTGGAATGCCGGGACGGACTGGTCGACATCAGCCCCTATGTGGTGGGCAGGGGGGAAGGCATGAACCTGCTGGACCTTGAGCCTGCTCAGCTGGCCCAACGTCTGCGCGTCGCCGCCGACATGATCAAGAACGATGTTCCGGCACCGGGGCAGGCGGTCGCCCTGGCGGTGCCGAAGGGCGACGACCGGGACGAGGACGTCCGTCAGCTGATCGCGGTGTCGGAAGTGCTCCGGCTGAGCGCGTGACCATGGGAGAACGAGGAGACGAGACGACATGCTGATCACGGCCGACCGGATCCTGACCGGTTCCGGGACATACCTGGAGGACGGCGCCATCCTCGTCGAGGGCGCCACGATCACCGCGGTCGGACCCCGCACGCAGCTCGCCGCCCGCGCCGGCGCGGACGAGACACACCTCGCGTTTCCCGGCGCGACGGTTGTTCCCGGGCTCATCGATGCCCACGTCCACCTGGTGTTCGACGGCAGCAGCGACCCGGTGGCCGCCCTCCGCTCTTCGGACGACGACTACCTTCTGTCGGAGATGCGCCAACGCGCCGATCAACTCGTCCGTAGTGGTGTGACGACCGTCCGGGACCTGGGCGACCGCAACCACCTGGCTCTGCGTCTGGACGAGGAGATCGCCCGTGGCAGCACGCCCGGTCCTCGGGTCGTGTCCGCGGGCACTCCGTTGACCACGCCCGGGGGGCACTGCCACTTCCTGGGCGGCGAGGTATCCGGCGAGACCGCCGTCCGTGACCTGGTGCGACGGAACCTGGCGGCGGGTGCCAGCGTGATCAAGGTCATGGCGACCGGTGGCGGCCTGACCAAGGACGGGCCGAAGAGCTGGCAGAGCCAGTTCTCAGTAGACGAGTTGCGCGCTCTGGTGGATGAGGCGCATCAGGCCGGCGTACCGGTGGCCGCGCACGCTCATGGGGCGGACGGCATCACGGCGGTCGTGGACGCGGGCGTGGACACCATCGAGCACTGTTCCTGGATGACGGAGAACGGCTTCGGTCTGCGTCGAGAAGTACTCAACAAGATCGTCGATCAGGGCATCGCGGTCTGTCCGGCTGTCAGCCCCCACTGGCAGATGGTGCCGCGTGTCTTCGGCGAGGAGCGGGCGAAGGTCCTCTTCGGGCAGGTCCGGGAGATGGCCGAAGCCGGAGTCAGACTCATCGCCGGAACCGACGCCGGAGTGCAGCGGACCGGATTCGACGGGACGCTCGTACCCGCCCTCGCGTTCTACGCGCACCTGGGTATCACGAACGACAGGATCATCGATATGGCCACCGTCCACGCGGCCGACGCTCTGGGACTCGGCAACTCGACCGGCCGCATCGCCTCCGACTTCCGCGCCGACCTGCTGGTCGTCGGCGGAGATCCGCTGACCGACCTCGATGCCCTCAAGGAGATCCGTGCGGTGATCGCCGCCGGACAGGTGCGCGAGCCAGGGTCTGGGACCGATCAGCCGTAACCGATTCAGGCGGCCGGCGACTCACGGAGGGGGCCGGAGCAAGCGGAGCAGCCCTCGTCGTCCTCCGATTCGGCGCGTGGACGAGGGCCGGCATCGTGATTTCCGGTGACGAACTGTAGTCAGTCGTGTTCCAGCAGTGGACCGGCGGTTACGGTCCGCGGCACGTCGTCCGCCGACTCCGAGGGGCCGCAGCATCGCCGGACGGTCTTCGGTGAGGCCAGACTTTCGAGGGTACGACTGGCGTGTCCTCATGCTGACCTGCGCGGTTGTGCTGTTCCATGTGCGGGGGCACGGATGACGGGACGGAAGTCCATGGTGCAAGAGCTGACAGCCACGCTGCACACGACCCTGGGACAGATCGTGGTGAAGCTGTTTCCGGAGTCCGCGCCGGAAACCGTCGCGAGCTTCAGTGGCCTGGCTCGGGGGAGTTGGACATGGAGAGATCCGCGGACGGGCGAACTGGGCTTCGGGCCGCTCTATAGCGGAACGATCTTCCATCGTGTGGTCGCCGATCTCATGATCCAGGGCGGCGATCCGCAAGGAGATGGGACCGGAGGACCGGGCTGGGAGTTCCCGGACGAAATCGACCCGGCGGTGAATTTCGACCGGCCGTACATGGTGGCCATGACCACCACGGCTCCGGACACCGTGGGCTCGCAGTTCTTCATCACCCTCAGGCCGGCACCGGATCTCAACGGTCGGCACACGATCATCGGCGAAGTGATCCAAGGGCAAGAGGTTGTCGACACCATCGCGAAGATCCCTACTGGCTACGACGGCCGCCCCATCACGGACGTCGTCGTGCAGTTCATCCAAATCCACGGACGCCAGACCTGACCTCCTTGTAGCGGCAGGAATCCGCTGCGTAGTGCGTGCAGCGTAGGTCGAGAGGGGCCGTGGTCAGCGCGCACTTATGGTGTTGATGCATGGGCAGACTCCCCGGGGAGGCTTGAACGCCTACTCGTCCCCAAGATTCGTACGGTCGGTTGCCAGGGTCCGTCGCGCTGGTCCGTGCCGCTGAGACGGATCGAATGCGGTCAGCGGGCCAGCAGAGAGTTCTTCGAAGACCTGCTTCGAGGGAGGCAGCATGAGAAGATCTCCCGGCGCCAGCAACCGGCGCCACGAGCTTGGCGTCCGGTACGCCGATGCTGTTGAAGGGCGGGGATCCCGTGCAGGTCGTGGGCGTCGATATCGGCTCGGTGAAGCAGTCGAACTTCGCCTGGGCAGCCGTTGACTCGCCAGACCGCCCAGCGGTCTCCTACGGGGATGATCCGGAAGGTGCCGTCCAGGCTCTGGTCCGGTCTCTCGACGAGGGTGGGCGGGCGGTCCTGGCTGTGGAAGCGCCGATGGCCGTCCCCGTCCCGGCTCCCAACAGCGATGAGTGGCAGTGGCTGGGCCGCGCCCGCACGGGGGAAGGTAACCGGCCTTGGTCAGCCGGTGCTGGCGCCGGAGCGTTGGCCACCGGAATAGCACAGACTGCCTGGATGCTCTCCCGCCTGCGAGCGCTCGCACCACAAGTGGCCGTGACCACTCAGACCGAACGCCTCACCGCTGGGCACGCCCACCTCCTGCTCGCCGAGGCCTTCGTCTCCGCTGCTGGCAAACCTGTGCCGGTAGCCGCTGGCCAGCACGCGGCCGACGCTGAAGCCGCCGCCCGCGCAACATTCGCCTACCTCACTCAAGGGCCAAAGGGCTTCCCCCAGGTCACCTGTGCACCCCGCTCCCCGTTCAATCTCCTTGCCGCGATCGCGACCTGGGCTGGGCTGTCCGTGCCAGACGGCGAACTCCACCAGGACGTGCTGGTGATTCGCACCCAGCCGACCACCTGACTGGGGCCGCACGGCATCGCTGACGAGACGGGGCCGTCGTACTCGCTGGTCGCACCCCTCAGCGAAGCAGCAGCTCAACCCCAGGAAGGGACACTCACCTCATCGGAGCGGCGGGCCCACCAACCAGTAGTCAACGGCGACCTGGGTGCCGAAGGCGGAGCCGCCGGACAGTGAACCCTTCCGCACGGGACCAAAGGCACCCAAGATTCGGTTTGCCGCGTTGGCCGCCGCGCGGCGTATCCCGTCTTCGGGCATCTTGTGAAGAGCGGCACGGACGTCTCTGTCGTATTTGATCACGCCTGGGAGGTTCTGAGGCGTGCTGAAGGGGTGAGTCGCCAGCACGAGCGCGTATGTATCAGCAGCGCCGCTCTTGTCCAGCACGCGCATCTTGTCCAAGTCCGCCTTCACCTTGGCCGCGTAGTCAGCGGCGGACGTCTTGCGGACAAGGTCGAACGAGTACATGGCCTTGGCTTCCAGGAGGAGCAGAGGCAACGAAGCGTCGCTGTTCAGAACGGCTATATCGCACCGCCTCCACTCTCGTGCCACGACAAGTTCAGGCAGCCTGGTGTGCAGGGCCCACGCGAGCCTGTCCTGCAGTGGCCGTTCGACCTTGGACGTCAGAGCCAAGTACGCAAGCTCGTCCGGCGCGAACGACTTGGCCCCCAGTTCCAGGCTCGTGATCAATTCCTCGACAGGTACTGCGGACATGTCCCACCCAACTCCGTCATGACGCCTGGTCCCCGGCGGAGCCGACGCGTATCAAGGCGCGAGCTCACGCACTCGCTGCGCACCACAGCGGGCATGAAGTCGCGGCCCCAGCATCCAGTCGATGCCTTGTGCCGATCGCCTCAGCATGGACCACGGGGGAGGCATCCCGTAAGCCGGGCCGCGCAAGTCTCCTGTGAACCGCGCAGTTCAATGGCAGACGGCGTCATTCACCGGCGTCCGTCTCCTTCTCCTCCAGCTCCGCCACCAACTCGTTGACCAGGGCCATGGCCTTCGGTGACAGCCCCTGTGTGCCGAGGCCGCGAGCCCTCACCCGGCCCACGGCTCCCTTCTTGGCGGCAGCCAGGAGCTGAAGGCCCTCGTAGACCTGGGCGGCCACGGTGTCATCTGGTTCGAAGTACATCCGCGAGACACCGACGACCGCTGCCAGTGCGTCCAACGCGGCAGGCGACGCGGATTCGGTGACGCCGGTACGGAGATCCCGGAACTCCTGCTCGGTGATGATCTGGGCGCCAGCGTGGGCGTTCACCGCGGTGGTCATTTCCGCGTCAGAGGGGGGCCCAGGGGGGCTGGGGTACGAGTTGTCCAGGAGCAGGGTGATCTTCTCGGCCAGCGACTCGGGAGGGCTGCCGGGAACCGGGCCCGCCCGTTTTCCCGACAGCTCGGGTTCGTCGACATGCAGACCCTGTGCCTTGGCGATCGATCTGGCCTCAGCTCGCCGCAGATCCTCTTCGCTGACCCCGTACGCCGACGCCAACGCCGGGACGTACCTGTCCTTGAGGCGTCGCTCGCCGCGTTCGGCCGCCGCCACCGGCCCGGCGCTCCGGGTGCCGATCAGTGTGGCCGTCTCGTACTGGTAGTAGCCGGCGTCGCAGCGCAGATCGGTCAGGTCGGGGGGCCCGGACCGCGGGAACAGATCGTCCAGGTCCCGGCCGAGAGCGCGGGCCAGAGCGGGCAGCTTCTCTGGATCGGGAGTCTGCGCACCGCTCTCCCAGCTGGCGACCGCGGAGTCGGAGACCCCCAGGGCCTCGCCCACGGCGGCCTGGAAGATCTCGGCGGCTCGCCGGACCGCGCGCAGACGGCTTCGGTCGAAGTGACGAGCAGGCATCTGACCTCGTTTTTTATGCAAGCTGGAGTGGATCCAGTGCGTTGACTTTTTCTGTAGTCGGGAATAGCTTCAGCTTAGCGAAGGGCGGGTGGCGTTGCACGCCAGCTCGGCCTTCGTCTTCGACCCTGCCAAGGCTCCCGGCCGAGGTGGGGTTACCGGGGTACGGCCGCGGCATCGTGCGCGCGGAGGGCTTCCGGAAGGAACCGGTACCGAGGGCTCTGCCCCTCGGGTGTTGGAACGTGTGCGGCTTCGAGCCCGGAGGGCGAGGAAGACGCACCTCGGTCATTCCCTACCCGGGACGGGATTTGTGAGTGGCTGTCGTATGAGGAGTGTTGCATGTCCCTGCTGCGTCGATCGAACGTCAGAAACCGCGTCTGGATCAAGATCTCGGGGACTGTGGGAAGTCGACCTTGCGCCAGCTCCTGCGCCTCCTGATCCCTGCTTATTCCAACGGTGAAGGAGCCGGGCCGGAGCGTTATTCCCGGCACCGCCGTCCGGTGTGGGAATTCTCCAACCCATCGATATATGTCGAGTTGGCGTCGGATTCCCCCAGTAGCCACGGTCCGCTGGAGTGTTCACCGCCTACTGCATATGTTGCTGGTCCCGACGCCGGCACCGCCCAGCGACGACCCCGCAACGGAGGAGAACGAAACGACATCCCAGCGCCAACTCTGCGATTCCAGCAGGAAATGAGAACGGCGCCCCGGAGTTAGCCGCTCCAGGGCGCCGACCCCGCCACCCCTGAGGGTACGGATTCATAACCGGGGCGAGTCGGCTGGCCTTTTCGACGAGAACGGCCGTCCCACCCCACCTACGAGTGAGGAATTCTCGCATGCCCGCCTCCCGAAGCGGAAGGGCGATCACCGCCCAGCCCGCCAAGGCCGTTCAACTCACTGACGGTATCCGCCAGCACCGATTGGCGCTCCTCCTGGCGGACATGGTGCCTGGTGCCCGCATCATCCGCGTGTCGCAGCACCAGCCCAGCCAGACCTGGCCAAGTCCCCATACCTGCGCGTACGACGAGCGGGGACAGCCCATACCTCTCAACCGGCCCCAGCGAACTGCCGCCGCCCGCTGGGTGATCCGAGCCTTTCCCGAGGCGGACTGGGACGAGGCGCATGACCTCGACCTGACCACGGGGTCCCTGCGTCCCACCGCGAAGGCCTGCGCTCCATCGGACGGGGGCCGCTGACCCGTGGCCCGGATCCGAACGATCAAACCCGAAGCCTTCGCATCCGAGTCTCTCGCCGCTGTCTCTCTCGCCGCCGAGCGGACCTTCTTCGGCCTCCTCACCCAGGCCGACGACCACGGTCGCTTCCGCGACCAGCCCGCAGTGATCACCGGACTGCTGTGGTCGCTGCGCCCGGAACACGGTCCCGTGGACGTCGAGGACGACCTGACCCAGCTGGCCACCGCTCACCTGATCTGCCGCTACGAGGGGGATGACGGCAAGCGGTACCTGCATATCGTCACCTGGCGCCAACATCAGAAGGTCAACCGACCGAGCGGAGTTCGCTTCCCCGCCTGCCCGCACCACGACGTCGAACGGCCCACCTCGGCCGCATCGCGAACTCACGTAGACGGCACTGAGTCCTCCGTGATCCCTCACGAAGGACTCGCTGAGGGTTCACGCACCCCGGACGAGCTTCCTGCCCATCACAACAAAACCGCAGCTCAGGGTGCACTCGGTGAGCCTTCACGGAGCACTCACAGAGGACTCAGCGAGCCCTCGATGAGTCCTCACGGTCCGGATCTAGGACCTAGGAACTTGGATCTAGGAACTACTACTCCTTCGGGGGACGTCAGCGCCCCCGCACCGGCGACGGTCTCGACCCAGCAGCTCATGGCCGAGTACGCCGCCGCCTGTGCCCACCGACCGCCCAGCGGCGTGCTCGGTCACCTCGGACGGGAGACGGCCAAGCTCCTCGCGGAGGGAATCGAGCCGGACCACATCCGAGCCGGGCTGGCCCGCCACCGGGCGAAGGGGCTCCACCCGAGCACCCTGCCGAGCCTGGTCCACGAGGCCATGAACGCCACCCCCGCCGGTTTGGCGCGGACGGAATCGCGGCCTAACGTGCCCGGTCACCGGGCCTGGGCCAATCCTGCCGACCCTGCCGCCGCCTACGCCGAGGAGCTGTGATGCGCGACCACGACGCCCAGCCCGTCGGCGGCATCGCCCGCCGCTTGGCCAACATCCTCACCGCCCGGGGCATCGATCCGGCCGCTCCGCTCACCGACGTGGCCGAGCCCATCCCCGCCCTGCAGGCGGCGCAGAACCGCATCCCGGCCCGGTACCGGGGCGCGGTCGCCGACCATCCGGCGGTCGCCGCCTGGGTCCGTGAGATCGCCGAGGCCGGCCGTCCCGGGCCTGAGGGAGCCCCGGGGATCGCGCAGGGCCGCTCGCTGCTGATCGTCGGCACCACCGGTACGGGCAAGACCCACCAGGCGTACGGCGCGGTACGGTCGCTGCTCCTCGCCGGAGTCCGGCTGCGCTGGAAGGCGACCACGGCCGCCGACCTGTACGCCGAGTTGCGGCCCCGCCCCGGGCACGACGGCGAGCGGGAGCTGATGGACCTCGCTCGCTGCCCGCTGCTGATCATCGACGACCTCGGCGCGGCCAAGAACAGCGAGTGGACCGAGGAGATCACGATGCGGCTCATCAACCGCCGCTACAACGAGATGCTCCCGACCCTCATCACCACCAACCTCGGCATGACCGACCTGCGTCAGCACATCGGCGACCGGGTCGCCTCCCGGCTGACCGAGATGAGCGACAAGGTCATCCTCGACGGTCCCGACCGCAGACGAGCCCTCGCGGCCGAGCGTCGCCGCATCGCCGCCGCCTGATCCCTGCCGTGACCGGCCGACACCGGTTCCGCCTCCTTCACGCACCAACCCCCTGGGACGCGTATGCCCAAACGCGCCCGGGGCGACCGGAGACACCCCACATGCACAGCACCGAGAACCAGATACCGCGCACCCTCGGCGACCTCACCTGGCACGACAGCGCCGCCTGCTGCTCGACGACCGACCACCAGGTCGATCCCGACATCTTCTTCCCCGAGCCGGACGAGATGGACCGCATCCGCGCCGCCAAGGCCCTGTGCGCCCAGTGCCCCGCCCGCTCCACCTGCCTGGACGCCGCCCTCGAGAACGGAGACCGCGACGGCATCCGGGGAGGCATGACCGAAGAGGAACGCGCACCCCTGCACCGCAAGCTCCAAAGCCGTTTCGACTACGCTCGCGTGAACGCCGTGCTGGCCGGCCGCGACATACACCTCACACAGGCCGAGCGCGATGCCGTCGTCCGCGCCGCCTACCAGGCAGAGGTCCCGGCTGAGCGGCTCGCCTGGCTGCTCAAGGTCACCGAGGAGCACGCCGAGAAGCTCTACCGCCGCACCCGCCGGGAGATCCGCAACCGGGCCGTCGACCAGAAGAAGGCGAACAAAGGGAAGAAGTCCAAGAGCCCTACGAAGGCGCTCAACACACCCGTGGCCGAGACACCCGCATGGGACGACCTCGGGACGGCCGCGTGAGCCAGAGCGCGCCGGTTTCGGCGCGGATCACCGGCTGGGACCGAGCCGCGATCGTCGCCCTCGGCGGCGCCGGATGCGCGCTCTCGTACGACGCCCTGCAGCAGATGGCCACCGCCATCCACGTCCGCGGACCCCTCACGTTCGTTTTCCCCCTGGTGATCGACGGATTCATCGCCTACGGGGTACGCGCGCTCCTGGTCCTGCGCACCGCTTCCTTCGCCGCCCGCCTGTACGTGTGGACGCTGTTCGGCACGGCGACGGCCGCCAGCATCTGGGCCAACGCGCTGCACGCCGTACGCCTCAACCAGCAGCGTCCCGAAGGCGGCGGACTACGGCTCGGCGACGTCACCGTCGGCGCCCTGTCCACCATCGCGCCGCTCGCCCTGGCCGGGGCCGTCCACCTCTACATCCTCATAGCCCGGCGGGTCACCGAAGCCGGTCACCACGGACACCCGGACACTCTCGGCGTCCGGACCAACCGGATCGCCGCTGACCGGCCGGAGCCCCCGCGAGCGGCGGACGGACACCGGCCGGCCCCGGTCACCTCCGGACAACCGGCCGCGCTCTCCGCGCCGGAGAGCAGCCGTCCGGCGGTCGCCTCCGGCCCGGACATACGGCTGACGGCTGACCGGGAGGAGCCGTCCGGACACTCGGAGACCACCGTGGAGCCGAACCACGCCCATGACGGAGACGTCGCTGGCCTGGGCGGACAGCCGGTCAGCAGACCTGTCCCGGTCACCCGCCCGCGGCTGGCCGCCCCCTCGGTCACCGCCCCGGAGGCTGGCCCGGACGCCATCTCGGAGACCTCGGACAACGGCGCCCCGGACACCGACCCGTCGGCGGACACCCTGCTGCCGATCGCCCGCCAAGCGGTCGCCGACGCGGGCAAGGTCACCCGCGAGGTCGTCGCGGACGCCATCCGCGGACAGGGCAGGACGCTGTCCAACGACCGGCTGACCGCCCTGATGCGACAACTCCGCGCCGAGACCGGCCAGGACTCGGCCACCAGGACCGGCTGACCGAACGGCCCGGATGGGCGGGCGGCCAACGGCAACAGCCGGGCCGCCCGCCCCCACCCCACCAACTTCCGTGACCTCCTACCCACGCACCGGAGACACACGATGCGCACCACACCGGCCACCCCCGCCGAAGCCGACGCCTGGATCACCGTGCTCCGCCGGTACGGACACCTCCACCGCGCCGACCCCGGCCCGGACGGCACCTGGACCGTGCAGCGAACCCCCGCCAGCCCGCCCCTCACCCTGCACCACCCGGTCCTGGCGCTCGACTTCGTGGCCGAGGTCCTCCACGACGTGCGCCGTACGAAGGCCCAGACGCTCCGATGACACGCTCCGAACCGGCCGACACCACCTCCGACCTGCGGCAAGACCACTGCCCGGCACGAAGCCGAGCAAGCTGTAGCTTCCGAAACTCCTCCGCAGCCCATGGCTGCGGAGGAGTTTCGGAAGCGCATGCCCCCGCCCCCGGAGGGGCGGGGGAGGTCCGGCACCAGGGGGCGCCGGACTCCGGGACTGCGACCGAGGGCGGATCGCAGTCGGGGGGAGAAGCGGAGCCGAACGCCGCGCTGCGTACGCGCCCCCGTCTGCGCCAGAGCGTCCACCGCGACCAAGTCCGCAGCGTCCGTCTGACCCGCGACGAACTCGACTCCGTCAAGCGCGCCGCCGAAGCCGTCGGTCTGAAGACAGCCGGATTCCTCGCCGATGCCGCGGTCGCCGTAGCCCACGCCCAAGGCGGTCCGAAGACGTGGCTGTTGGACCAGCGCGGTCGAGTGGAGGAACTGATGGCGGCCAGCGCCCAACTCGCCCGCGTCGGCAACAACCTCAACCAGATCGCCCGCATCCTCAACTCCGGCGGTCAGGTCGAGTACGTGGACGATGCGGTCGCCCGAGTCCTGGGTGCCGCAGCCCGCATCGAGGGCGCCGCCCTAGAGATGGCTCGGCGCTGACGGTGGTCCCGGACGTCTCCACCGGCAGCCGTACGTACGGCCTGCTCAACTACCTCTACGGACCCGGCCGCAGGGAGGAACACACCGACCCTCACCTTGTCGCTTCTTGGATGCCCGGCCTCGCCCCTGACCCCGGACGCGACCCGGACGCCACCCTCAAGCAACTCTCCGACCGGCTCGACCTGCCCGTTCTCGCCCTGCCGAAGGACCGCCGCCCCGTCCAGCACGTATGGCACTGCCCCGTGCGCACCGCGCCCGGCGACCGCTACCTCACCGACGCCGAATGGGCCGAGGTCGCCCGACGCGTCGTGCACGCCACCGGCATCGCGCCTGAGGGTGACGACAAGGCATGCCGGTGGATCGCCGTACGCCATGCCGACGACCACATCCACATCGCCGCCACCCTCGTACGCCAGGACGGCCGACAGGCACGCCACCACAACGACGGCATCCGCGCCCAGGCCGAATGCCGAAAGATCGAGAAGGAGTTCGGCCTGCAGATCCTCAACGGCGGCGACCGCACCGCCGCCCAGCGCCCCACCAGCGCCGAACGCTCCAAGGCCGAGCGAACCGGTCGCCCCGAGACACCACGGGAGACACTGCGGGAGGGCGTCCGCCACGCCCTGGCCGGAGCCGCCAGCGAGGAGGAGTTCTTCGAACGCCTCGCCGAAGCCGGCCTCCGGATCGACAAGCGCATCGCCCCCTCGGGCGACGCCATCGGATACAACGTCGCTCTCCCCGGCGACCGCAACCGCGATGGCGAACCCATCTGGTTCTCCGGGTCGAAACTCGCCCCGGACCTCTCCCTGCCCAAGATCCGGCAGCGGCTTGACGCCGTACGACCTGATGCCGATGAGCCCGTCGTCGGCCGTGCCGACGAACAAGTGAGGCACCCAGCCCGCGCCCGCCGCGAAGCAGCACCGGTCGTCGAACGGGCGGCGTCGATCCTTGACGGGAACGACGACGAGGACGCCGCCGGCCAACTGGTCGGAGTCGGCGAACTGCTCGACGCTCTCGCTCAGACCGCCCCGGCCTCGACCCGCGGGGAACTCGCCGAGGCCGCCCGAGTCTTCGAACGTGCCACCCGCTCCCACATCCGAGCCGAACGCGCGGACAACCACGCCATCCGCTCCGCCGCCCGCGGCATCGTCCGAGCCGGCGGCGCACTCGGCAAGGGCGAGGACGGTGGTGCCACCGCGATGGTCCTGTCCACGATGGTCCTCGTGGCCATCGCCGCCGCGCGCTGGCACTCCGCCCGAGGCCACGCCCAGCAGGCAGTCGCCGCCCAACGAGCCGCTCGACACCTCCGCAGCGCCTACCGATCGGCTTCCACCCTGCCCATGAACGCGATGCGCGAGCACGGCCGGCGTCTCCCCGAACCCGTACGGCAGCGATACGCCGGCACCCTCGAAGCCGCCCTGCCCGAGCAGGCCGACTGCGTCCGCCACGAACCCGGCTGGGATGCGCTGACCGCCACCCTCGACCAGGCCGAGCGAGCGGGACACGACCCCGACGCCCTCCTCCAACAGGCCATCGCATGGCGCGAACTGGACACCGCGGACAGCGTCACCGACGTGCTCGTCTGGCGCCTGCGACGCATCGGCAAACTGCCCGCCACCATGGACGCGCCCCGCGAGCGTGCGAACGCGGGGACAGCCCGATCGCGGCGCTATTCCTCGGCACCACAGACCCCCGAACCGCCGGTGAGGCCCCACAGTGCTGACCCACGTTCCCCGGGGCCGAGGCGCTGATCAGCGCACAAAGTGCTGGATGTCGGGGGCGCAAGGGCCTGTTAATAGTGAACGGCTGAGAGAAGGAGACGATGCACATGCTCGAAAACGGCGTCCAGGCCCAGAGAACCGATCTGCCGGAGACCGACTTCGACGATGATCCCCTGCTGCGACTCCAGCAGGAGACTCGGCTCGGCGACGGCAACATCCGTCTCCGGGCCACCACCCACCCCGAGGAGATCACCATCACCGGGATCCCTGTCATGTGCCCCCGATGCGGCGCCCGGCGCGACTGGATGGTGATCTGCGACCGCGACGAGATCAGCATCCGCTGCCGCTGCACACACCAGTGGGTCGAACGCGAACTGACGCGCGCGGACTACGAGGCGATGATCGACGTCGGAGGCCAGGACTACCCGAGCCTGGAGGCCGCGGCCCGGGCCGCGGGCTACGACGGCACGTTCGCTGGCGTCTATGTGGATTGACGAGCGGAATCGCTAGTGGTGCCTTGCCCGGTGCCCGGCCCTGCCACCTGACATCCCTGACCTCGACCACTGGGCCGGCAGAAGGCGGCCATGTCTCCCTCGGCTCCTGCGATTCCGGGGCTTGGTCCCGGAACGCCTCCGTAGATCGTCATACGTCAAATACCCTGATCGCGCGCGTTGTTGACGTGGTACTTGGTGAAGTCGGCGAGATTGGGGGGCGCAGTGGCGGCGGTGTTCGTCGACCGTGAGGACAGCCTGGACGTGATCGGGAGCGTCGCGAGGAGGCTGGAGGAGGGCACCAGCAGCGTCCTGGTCGTCGAGGGCGACTCGGGCATGGGTAAGACGTCCCTACTTGCCGAGGTATATCGGAGGTCGTCCGGCGGAGCCTGCCGGGTGGTCCTGGTCAGTTGTGTGCCAGGGCTTGGCAGGGGAGGCGAGTACGGACCGTTCCTCGACGCCCTCGCCGAACTGAGCTCAGCCCCACGTCCAGGGAAGCGCAGGGCGAGGTGGGCCCGCGCGCTGGGACGAGGAGCCGCCTCCGCCGCGCCAGCGTTGGTGTCCCTCGCGATCCCCGGAATCGGCGGCGTGGTCGACGCGGGAACCGTGGCGGTCAAGTCGGCCCTCGCCACCGGGTCCCTTCCGGCGGACAGCCTGGGTTCGGTGCGGACCATCATGGCCCACCAGATCAGCGAGGCATTGCTGGTGGAGGCGCGTGACGGCGCACCGCTTCTGCTGCTGATCGATGACATCCAGTTGTTCGACGAAGGGAGCCGTGAACTCCTGCACCTGCTGCTGCGCAAGCTGGAAGGCCAGCCGCTCAGCCTGGTGCTGGGCCTCGGCTCGTACACGTCGACGACAGCGAGTGGCGCGGAGATGGAGCAGCTGCTCCACATGTGGGAGACGAGGCACAACCTGCTGATCGCCCGGCACCGGATCGGGGCCCTGCCGGACTGGGCCGTCGGTGACCTTGTCTCGGCCAGGCTGGATGGCCAGGACGTTCCCGTCGGCTTCGCCGAGCAGGTGCACTCGGTGACCGGTGGGCGCCCCGTCTTCGTGGACCAGGTCCTGAAGCTGTGGCGCCCCGGCTACGGGACGGACGTACCACTGCCGAACGAACTCCCGCACGCGGTGCGGGAACGATTCCGGGGTATCGACTCCGCCGCCCAGGAACTGCTTGTCCTCGGCGCCACCGCCGGCCAGTTCTTCTTCTCGCACACGCTCGCCGAAGTGACGGGGATGCCCCAGATCCGCGTTCAGGATCTGCTGCACGGCGTGGCGCGCGACCACGGACTTGTGCGCGAACGGCGCCGTGCGGACATGCCCCGCTGGGCGGACGGACTGCACATCGACTGGTACGACTTCGAGCACCGCGCCCTCCAGTGGTGCATCCGTGAAGGCCATCAGGACGAGGGAGCGCGGCTGCTGAGGCACGCACAGGTGGCCGATGCCCTGGAGAGACTGCCGAGGGCCGGCGGGGATCTTCCGCGTGAGGTCCGAGTCATGGTCGCCGGCCACCTGCGTGCGGCCGGGCCCTCCCGCGCTGCCGCGAGCGCCGGCGCCCACTACCGGCTCGCCCGATCCGTGGCCGTGGACGAGCTGGCGTTCGTCCAGGCCGAGAAGTACTGCCGGACGGCCCTCGACTCGGCCCGGCAGCTGCCCCTGGGAGACCCGGAACGCGACCGTCTGCTGGTGGAGGCGGCCGAACTGCTGCTGAGCCTCACCGAGGTGCGCTGGAGGGGCAGCGGGAGCGAGGCGGAGTCTCCCGGCATCGACACGCTGGCGGCCGAGGCCGAGGAATCGGCGCGTCGCCTCGGTGACCCGCTGCTGATGGCCCGCACAGCGCTGCTGCGCGGGAAGACACTGCTGGCGGTGCACGGTCTTGATCCCTCGCTGGAGAAGCACGAGGAGGCGGTCGCTCTCGCCCGCGAGTGCGGTCCGGAGGGCACCGAAGTGCTCTACGTGGCACTTGTCGAGTACGGCCGCCAGCTGCCCAAGCGCGACCTTGAAGCTGGCCTGAGAGTGTTGTTCGAGGCCGAGGAACTGTACGCCTCCGCCACTGAACTCGGCGATGTCGCGAGCCCGCTGCTCCAGCACGCACGCAACCTCAACGAGATGCAGATCGGCGTCAACCTCTTCGACGCGAGCCGCTTCGACGAAGCCCTGCAACGGCTGCTGCGCTGCGTGGAGCGGTTGAGCGGTGAGGCGATGCGCGGCGAGCTGCCCATTGCGTTGAACTACCTCGCTCAACTGCACATCGCCATGGGCGACGTGGAGGAGGCGGAGGCCGCGCTGGCCAGAGCGCTGGCCTTCGAGGAGGAGTACCAGGAGGAGCGCGAGAGCATCAGCGGCTGGCACGCGTACAACAACGCGCTCCTGGCCCTGATCGCCTCCCGCACACCCGAGCGCGCGCCGGAGGCGCTCCGGCGCATCCGGGCAGCATGGCTGGAGACGCAGGAGACGTGGCTGGTCAATTTGGTGCCCATCGTCCGCAACCTGTACGTGGACGTGCTCATGGCGGTGGGGGAGGACTCCAGGCTGGCGCTCCAGCTGATCGGGGACACCCTCGTCGAGACCGAGACCACCAAGATGGAGCGCAGCCGCATCGCCGCGTTCTGCCTGCGCAGCCGTCTCCGGCTCGCGGAGGGTGATACCCGGAGCGCGCTGGAGGATGCCCGGGCCGCGTACGCGATCCTCGAAGAACGGGGTGCGATGCCCGCCCTGCGTACGGAGGAAGTGTTGTACGACGTCTCGCGCGCCCTGGTCGCCGACGGCGCCGACGAGGAAGCCGCCGACCTGCTGGAGCGGGCCCGTGCCGAGGTACGCCGTAAGGCGGACAGCATCGGCGACCCGCGTCGGCGGGCACACTTCCTGAACGCCGTGCCGCTCAACCAGGTCCTGTTCGTGGACGTGCCGTCGGAATCCGGCGGGTTCGCGGTTACAGTGCGGGACCAGGGTGATGCGCAGACGCAGGAGTAGAAGGGGAGGCGGAAACCGTGTTCACCATAACCAAGGAGTTCCACTTCTCCGCGAGCCACGTGCTCGACCAGCTGCCCGCCTGGCACCCCTGCGCACGCATGCACGGCCACAACTACATCGTGGTGCTCGAACTGTCCGCCGAGGACGATGCGCTGACCCCCGCGGGATTCGTGCGGGACTACAGGGATCTCGACGCGTTCAAGAAGTGGATGGACGACGCCCTCGATCACCGGCACCTCAATGAAGCGATGGGGGGGGGTGCCTCCCCCTCGGCGGAGAACCTCGCCAAGTGGATCTTCGACAGGTGGCGTGACGAGGTGCCTGAACTCTCGGCGGTGAAGGTATCGGAGACACCCAAGACGTGGGCGATCTACCGGCCGTAGCGGTGACTTGCCCGCTTCGAACGGATCCGCTCCTTCAGACGCGCCCGGAACTCCGCACACCCGTCGTCGCCTTCGAGACCGGGGATGGCGTTGCCGCCCGTCAGCAGAGGGGTGCCCCGGCTCTCGGGGCACCCCTCTTCGTTCGAAGTGTGTGATCGTCAGTTGGTGGCCAGGTGGTTGGCGAGGTGCAGCGCGTCGGTGGCCACGGACAGCGCGGAGTGAAGGCCTTTGACCTCGTGGAGGGTGGGGTGTACGACGGGGATCCAGTCGCCGTGAAGTGCCGGCCACCTGGCGAGTAGGACCTCCGCCGAGGCCAGACCGAGGCGAGCGGTCACGTCCGTTCCGGCCCCCGGGCCGGGCTCCCAGCTGAGCAGGATCGAACCGGGTTCGAGTCGGCGGGGTTCCAGGTCGGATATCCACACCGTGTGGATCGTCTGGGCGGGGTGCGGAGGCACGCGGCGGAGGAGGGCACCACGTACGGATCGTGGCATGGGACTCTGGGCGACGTCACGGAGGACCATGCGGCACGAGGAGCTGACCGGTGGAACAGCGGGCTGCATACGGGGGTGGCAGCTCATACGCCGGACCAGTCCAGCTCGGTGCGGACAGCGGGTGGCAGCACGTCCTCCTGGCCGTCCTCGGCGATGTAGACGGCTCCGTTCGATCCGGTGACCTCCACGATGCGGCCGATGCGGTGGGCATAGGGCCAGTCGGGATTGATGGCGAAGTACGTGGGCAGTTCGGGGTCGAAGGCCTGGAGCTGACGGACCAGCTGGCCAACGGTGATCTTGTGGGGCAAGACGGTCTCCTGGGCGTCGGTGGGGCAGGACGGCGGTTTCTGGCAGACGGGTGTCACACGCAGGTACAGCAGCGGGTGGGGCAGATGACCAGAGCGGTGAGGAACCCGGCGACGGCCTGTGCCGGGGTGTCCGACCCGAAGGTCTGGCGCCAGGCCGTGGTGCCGTCCTCGTCAGCGACATGGATGTGCCACAGCTCGCCGTGTGCCGCCTCCCGGCTTTCGGGGAGGAAGCCCACGTACACGCGTCGGTCGGGGCTGGAGCAGTGGACGTTACAGTCCAGGTCGACGACGACATCCCATCCCTGGCCCTTGAGAAGGTCGGTCACAGGTTGGGCGCAGTGGCATTCGAGAAGCCACTCACGCTCGCCGAGGGCGGGCGGAGGAAGTTCTGCGAGAGGCTGGAACGGGGTGGTGGCGGTGAGCGTCACGAACAGAGAACCCTTCGTTGACCTGCGGTTTTTCCGGTCTCCCGTACGTTGACATGGTCTTGGATGGGGTCTCCAGTCGTTGCCCGAGGTGTGCGTCTGCCGTGGGCGAACTGGCCGCAGCCACGACGATCGATGTCCGGCCAATGCGGAATGAACCGGCCGCCGTTTCGGCTGGTGCGGGAGCGACCGTTCACGGAGGTGAGTGAAGGAAGCGAGGGAGGAGCTGGTTTGGGCAGTGAGGAGATCCGTGTCCGTGACGAGGCTGTCGACGATGCCGAAGCGGCATCGTTGGGCCGGTCTCGGATGGCTGATGGGCGGCGGATCGAGCTGAGCGTCGAGGAACTGGTACGGCTGGTGGATGCCGAGGCCGACGGACCGCTCTGAGCCCGCGCGGAGGATCGGGGCCCCTGGTCCGCTCGAACGCACGATTCGCACATCTCCTGCGCGCCTTGCCGGACCCTCTGTCGGGCGATGCACTTGACCGTGTACGAAGGCGGGAGGCGTGATGACCGAGGAAGAGCGCCATGCGATCCTCACCCCGGCAGAGATCGCGGATGCCCGTGCGCAGGCCGACCGTGCGATCCGCACTGTGGGCATTCCCCCTGAGCTGATCGCCCAGCTCAGACCGATCCTCGCCCCCGTCGCTGAACGCGTCGAGGCAGAGCAAGCTGAGCGTGAACGGGCGGCCACAACGGGGGCGCGGCATGATGACTCGCGAACACCTCACCGAGCCCGGTCGTACGGAACGGGCGCAGGCCAATGACGCCTGAGGAACGGGAGGCGTACATCCGGAGCCTCGTGGACAGCGCGCCGTTGCCACCCCCGGAGGACGTTGATCGGCTGCGCGCCCTGCTCCGGCTGTGGGAGCGGCCCCTCGCCGAGCGAACCGCTCAGGCGCAGGTCACCGCGAGTGACGTCGATGACGGCCGCTCGACGTCCACAGACGGCCCGACTCTCGACCAGGTGCGCTCCTGGCCCGCCACGGTGAGCGTCCCCAAGGCCGCGACCGCGCTCGGCGTCTCAAGGAGCTACCTCCACGAGCTGATCAGAAGAGGTGAGGCGCCGGTCGAACTCGTGCCCTTCGGAGGCCGTCGCCGTGTGATCACTGCTTCTCTGGTGCGTCTGCTTGAAGGCGACTGATCGGTGGAGGGATATGCACCGCAGGCTTTTGGTTGAGCCTGCTGGTGACGGGTCATGGCGGCCGGAGCCGGATTTCCGTCGGTCAGGGTACTGGTTCGAAGGTCGAACAGGTTGTTGGGCCCGTGGCTTTCCCCTCTGCGGCGCTCATCGACGCCGAGATGAACGAACCGGGGGTATGGCGCCGGGGCCGGGTGGCGATGCCATGGCAGGGGCGTGCGCGGTGGCCGTTGGAACGGTGGTGCGAGCGCGGGCCGCAGAAGCGCGCCGGACGTCCAGCGGAGTCGGCGTGGGAGGCCGGACGGGAGCGATACGAGCAGCTCCTCGGTTTCGGGCGGGGACGTCGCGGGTGTACCGGATCACAGGGTTGGGTCGGCGAGGCGGGCGGTCGTGGAAGCGATCAGATGGGCGGGCGTACAGGAGGAGAAGGAGGCGTACCAGCGGGAGATGTATCCGTCCTGGCCTCCCCAGAGAACCCATCGGGCCGAGTCCTGCCGGAGTTCGGTCTCGGGGGCGAGTGGTCGGCGGGAGTAGCTCAGCCCGGCAAGTCGGTCGGGCGCGGTGCAGAGGGTCTCGGCTCGCAGGACCTCGCGCTTCCAGCCTGCATCGCTCAGTGGCCGGAGGACCTCGTCGGCTCCGTGGGCTGTGCCGGCCACACAGGACTGCGGGTTCTTCGCGTAGCTGTTGGCGAGGGCTGTGGTGAAGGCGGTGACCAACTCGATGGGCGTCGGCATGTCGAAGGTGGCCGTCCAGCGCGGGGGACCGAAGGGGTCGGTGTGGACGGTGACCTTCCAGAGGGTGTGGTCCGGTCCTTCGGGCAGGTAGCCGAGTCGGATGCCCTGCCCTGGTGACGAGAGGTACACGTTGGACTCCTCGTCGTGGTGCAGGGCGAAGCCTTGAGCGAGGAGTGGGGCAAGGGCGGGGTCGCCGGTGAAGTCGGAGGTGGGGCCGGCGAGGTAGACGGGGGAGACACGGACGTCTTGGACGGGGGTGCGATTGGGCACGGTGGGACTCCGGGACTCAGGGACGACGCGCTATCGCTGGCGCCGGGATCCGGCGTGCGGAGAGAACGTGGCGGGCGCGGTTGTGGCTGGAGACATGGGCGCGGCGCGGTGTTGCGAGCTGCGGGCGAGGGCTGCTGCGGCGCGCGGGGCAAGCGCGGCGGGCTTCGGATGGGTGATCGACACCAGGGTGCGATGACGGTCCGGGACATGGTCCGGCGCGCGCAGCACGGGAGTGGGGTCCGTGAACGCAGCTGTCGACGCCGCGATCAGGTGCTGCGGGGTGTACCGGCTGAAGAACGCCCGCCAGGACGGCGTGAACACGGGGTCGGGGCCGGCGGACATGCGCCACGTCGACTTCTCGGGGCTGATCAGCTCGTCGTACTCGTGGAGCCAGCCATCCCGCATGTGGTATGCGGCGTACCCGTCGGGTGAGACCAGGCGGAACGGCCGGGAGCCGTGTACCGGTTCCCAGCTGTGGCGTGCGGCCAGCGAGGCAGGGCTGGTGCCGGTGTGGCGCGGGCCGCCGCTGAGGTAGTCGGCGAAGTTGTTGTGCAGTCCGTCGACGAGGGTGCCGGTGAACGCGGCGACGATCTCGCTGGGGGCGTTCCGGTCGAACGTGGTGATCCAGTCCGGAACACCGAGTGGGTCCTCGGCGTACGAGACGGTCCACCCGCCGTAGTAGCCCTCGACCGCGTTGGCTACGCGTACGCGCTGACATGGGCTGGTGAAGTACGTGTCGGTGCCGAACGCCACGTTCTTGGTCCAACCAGACGCGTTCTCAAGGGTGTTGAAGACTGTCAGGTTCGAGCCGGGCCGGCGAGATAGCTGGGGCTGACCAGGACGTCGGTGCCCTGGCTGAGGGTGTGGGGATCCTTGGGCATGAGGAGTTCTCCGATGGGGCGGTGCGCGGGCGCCCACGCGGCTTGTGTGCTGTGTCGCGCGGGCGCCGTGGATGTGCTGGGGTCTGGCTGCGGTCATGAGGGATCACCTGGTCCGTGACGGGCGGGAGAGTTCCGTGAGGTTCATCGGGACGCGCGTCTGCGGGACGGGGGCGTGCGAGAACATTCCGGGGGTGAGTGCGGGGCTGCGCCGTACTGCAGCGGTCGCTCGCGCCGTGTCGGCCGCTGAATGAGCAGTCGTCCGTCGCTCGACTCCGCTGGGCGACGGGGCGGATTCGCTGTCGCGGGCGAGTGTGGCGAGTTCCGCGTACACCGGCGTGAGTGCCTGGGCGGCGGGCGTGAGGGCGTACTCCGCTCCGCGCCCGGAGAAGGGGCTGGTGCGGGTGATGAGTCCGTCGGTCTGGAGTTGCTGTACGCGGTGGTGGAGGGATCCTGTGGCCAGTCCGGCCGTGGCGCCCAGCTCACTGCTGGGGAGCGGACCGTGCTGTTCGAGAGCCTCAAGGACCGCGATCGTGCCTTTGCCGCTCAGTCGGCGTAGCGCGTCCTCCGTGCGTTCCGCGTCGGCGAGCACCGGCCGCTGGTCGGTGAACTGGACGTGATGCCAGGCGGCGAGCGCGCGGAGAGCGTGCTGCGCGTTACCGCCGAGCGGTGAGAGGCCGTAGATCCCGTGTTGGGGCCGCTCCAACAGGTAGCTCGCTTCCAATCGGCGTACGACCCGTGCCATGGCCTGGATTCCGACCCACGGTAGTGCGGAGTTGATGTCCCCGAGACGCATGGGGCCGTGCTGTTGGACCGTTTGCAGGGTCCAGGTGGTCCACCGAGGAGAGAGCCTGACGATGGCCGAGGCGATGAACTCTGTGGGTGCTTCCGCCGAGATGGTGGAGTCGGGCATGGGTGCGCTCCGTGTGTCGGTGTGTGAAGGGGAGGGTTACCGGGCGCGGAGGGAACGTAGCGGCGTGGCGGCCGTCGTTGTCGTCTGCGCCGCGGGAGCCGGGTGCCCGCTGCCGCTGTGTGGGGAGCGGGCCCTGGCGGCCTGCGCCCGGCGCCCCAGGGCGGAGGTGTCGGCGGCTTCCCGTTCGCGCTCCAGCCTGAAGGCCGCGGCGCGGTAGGCAGCGTGGTCCTGGCGTTCGCCGACGGCCAGGAGGTAGATCTCCCGCTTGTGCTGCGAGGACGCGGGGGCGTCGCGGTACTGGATGACCAGGCGCCATCGGGTCTCCGGGTCGACGTAGACCTTGTGACAGCCGGCGAGTTCGCGTTGCAGGGCGGCTCCGCGTTCGTTGCCGTGGACCAGGTGCTGCAGTTCGAGGAGGGCGAGGTCGCGGATGGTCTCCGGCACGGCGCGCAGGTCGGCGAGGGCCTCGGGGTGCGCGGCGAAGGCGTACCGCGCCCGGCTCACGGCGTGCCTCCACGACGGCGCGACGGAGCAGGCCCCGCTGCTCGTGATGGGGCAGCGGGCGCCGGAGCCACGGCAACGTCGGCGCCCGCAGAGGTGGAGCGAGCGCGGGCGGCTGCCGCCCGGCGATCGGCCGTACCGGGTGGAGCGGGAGCCAGGGGGAGCGGCGAGTCCCGCTCCACGGCCCACCTGTCCGCCTCGTCGGCGTTGGCGAACGCGCCCTCCCGCACGGTGTAGGAGCGCAGGTCCTTGGCCGTCTCTTCGAGGAAGAGCCGGTAGGGGGTGTCCGCGGAGTCGGGATGGGCGTCGTACAGGAGAGTGCGCACCTCGACACCGGAATCGAAGGAGCAGGCGTTGTCGGTGTAGTGGTCCAGGACCTCGTACCGGTTGCCGGGGTTGGTCCTGAGCAGGTCCTCCAGGCGCCTGGTGAGCGCGTCGGCGGGGCGGGGCCCGTGACGGTCGGACACCTCGGCGGCTTCCGTCGGACAGCCCCGGCCGATCAGCCAGTTCTGCGCCAGGGGGACGACTGGGTGGCGCTCGGAGGCGAAGGCGAAGGTGCGCTGTTCGACGTCCCGAGTGATGTGCAGCGAGAGGTACTCCGCTGTCCCGGGGATGTCCCAGATGGCGGCCCGGTCGTACAGCAGGAGGTAGCTGTCGTGGCCGTCGGTGCTGTGGTGGTCGGTGAGGGTGACGAACAGGTCGTCCGTGAGCGTGACGGAGGAGAAGTCCTCCTCGATTCGCCCGCTGGCGGCCTCGAAGCCGTCGATCCGGTACTCGGGCACGGGGGGCTCGTAGGTGTCGGCCATCTCAGACTCCGGCGGGCTCGGGCGCGGCCAGCAGCCGGTGGTGGGGGCGGCTCGCGCTCGTCGTGCATGCGCCGAACGGCCCGTCCGGGGTGCGGAGCTGGAGCAGTGCCGGATCGAGGTGGTCACGGTGCCACGTCGAGGGGCCGGTGAGTCCGGCCTGGACATCGGTGAGCTGCTGCCAGGCGAGCCAGAGCGCGTGCAGCCGGGCGACGGCCTCGGGGTGTTCCTGCCACTGCCGGCACCACGGGCGGCCGGTGGTGATCTCCCGGCCGTAGACCGGCAGGAGCAGGTTGTGCACCCAGTTCGTCAGCGCGGCCAACTCCTTGGCGTACGCCTTGGGGGCGAGCGCCAGGATGAAGACGGAGGCTGGCTCCTCCGTCGTGGCGGCACTCGGATCGCCGGCCGTTGGAGACGAGGGCGGAGTCGTCTCTCCGGCGCGTTCGACAGCGCTCTGTTCGCCGTCCTCGGGGGACGGCTGCTCGTCGGTGGTGAGCCGGGCGAGCGTTTCGCCTTGCTTGCGGCTCTCCGCGACGAGTCGGGTGACCGTGGCGACGAGGTCGTCCAGGTCGTGGTCCGGTATTCGTATCGGACCGCTCTCGTGATCGGATTCGGGTTCGGACATGGCTACCCCTGTGCGAGATCTGGTGGGTGGGGTGCCGAGGTTCCGCGGAATCCGGGGTTTGGCCCGGCCGGACATCTCGTGTAGACGGCGCTGCTCAACGCGGCGTCCGGTGACGGCATACGAAACGTGGCGGCGCCAGGATCCGCAGTGCTTGGGAGGCCTGCTGTGGCACGACTCCGTTGCCCAGAGCGGTCAGTTGGGCAGGGCGACCCAGCCCTGGGGTGTCGGTCACCCAGCCCGGGGCGAGGCCCTGCATCCACTCCACGAACCGGGGGCTCAGGCGGCCCGCGTCATCGGTCGGGGGTGGTGCGGGACGAGTGGCTGTCTCCCATCGGGCGATGGCGGTGGCGTACGGTCCCCAGGCCCCGGCTTGTCCGTCGTCGGTGTCGGCTCGGCGAACAGCGGGAGTTCCACGACCTGCGGTGGAGGCCGGAAGGCTGCTCCCGGTCGACGATCCGGTGTGCTGACATCGCGCGCCCGGGGCGTCCGACGCAGCCGTGCCGCGGCCGAAGGCAAGGTCGAGTCCCCGTTGCCATGACGCTGGTTCGGTGAGCCCTTGGTGCCGTCCGACGCCTTCGGGGTGGGCAGGAGCCACTCCACTTCGTCCGCCAGATTCGGGCCGTGGCCGCCCTGCTTGCGTTTGACCGGATGCTGGCTGCCGCCGTTGGTCGCCAGGTTGCTGGTCGGGGTCTTCAACAACGGCGGTCCGGTCGGAGGGCCAGGCGGCGAGGAAGATCCGCTCGCGGCGGTGCGGGGCTCCGACGTCAGCGGCGCGTAGCACGCACCAGCGCGCATCGAACCGGAGGTCGGCCAGGGAGCCGAGTACGGCACCGAGTGCGCGCACAGCAGGCTGACCTGCGGTGTCTCCCAGACACCACGGGCAGAGTTCCACGTCGCCAGGGGAACCGGCGGGCGCGGAGAGGAGCCCGCGGACATTCTCGATCACCACCAGACAGGGGTTGAGGGCTTCGATGGCGCGCACGACGTGATGCCAGAGCCCGGAACGGGTGCCTTCGGCCAGTCCGGCGCGGCGGCCGGCGACGGAGACGTCTTTGACAGGGGAACCCGGCCGTCAGGACGCAGACCTCGGGGACGTCGGCCCAGTTCAGGGTGGTGATGTCGCCGAGGTTGGGCACGGTGGGCCAGTGCCGGGACAGGATCCGGGATGCGCCCGGGTCGACCTCGGAGTGCCAGGCGAGCGTGCCTCCGAGGGTGGCCTGGACGCCGAGGTCCAGGCCGCCGTAGCCGGAGCACAGGCTCCCGATCGACGGCCACGGCGCCGTCGGTGGGTCAGCGTGCATGGCGGGACGCCGGCATGTAGGCGAGACGGGTCGGCCCGGTCGCGGGGAGTTCGCTCGGGACGCGGTAGATCGAGTTGGATAGACGTGCCGAGCGGCTCAGTGCGGCGAGGACACGGGGCGGGGTGCTGTCGATGTGGTCGGCATCGCGCCGCAGACCGAGGAAGGTCTCCTGGAGTGAGTCCACGGTGAGATCCAGTCGGTCCTGTGCGACGTCGAACGCGGACTGACGGGCATCGCGCATGTCCGCTGACGATGGGGCTTCCGCGTACCTGCGTGAGAATCCGAGCTGCTCGAAGGCCTCGGTGTAACTGTTCATGGCGCGTCCCGCCGACGCGGACGCGCTGGTGTAGGCGGCGATGACCGGGCCGAAGTCGAGGCCAGGGTCGGTGTCGGTGGCGCGGAAGAGGACCTCGTCGGACAGGTCCTTCACCAGTCCCGCGAGTGCCGTGAGGTGATGAGAAGCGGTGACAAGGTCGGGCAGAGAGCGCTGCGTGTACGACCGGACGATCTCGGAGCGCAGTTGCTCGAACTCGTGGGCGACCGCGTACAGTTCGTCCTTCTCCAGGCCCGCGCGGCCGGTGTGGTCGGTCATGACGGACTCCGATGAGTGGGGCGGGAAGGAAGCGCGGTGCAGGGGGCCGCGACCGGCGTCACGGAAGCCGTGGCGTCTGCGAGGCGGCTGCGGGCGCGGGCGGCATCGATCCTGGCCGCGGGTGGAGGCGCACCTCGTGGGCCGCCCGGACGGACCGGATCGGACTCGCCCGCAGAGGCGGTGCGCCAGCGACGGCGGACGTCGTCGAGCGGTCCGAGTGCGTGGAGGGCGTATCCGATCAGCCGTCCCGGAGCCAGGGACTCGGTGTCGGCCAGCGCCCGTACCTGCCGGGCCGCCGCGGTGGCCGTTCGTACGAGGGATGCCTGGACGACACGTTCGCCGAAGTACTCGGCGGCGCCGGAGAAGGCCAGCGGGTCGCAGATCCTCAGGACGCGTTCGGCGTCGAGGGTCCCGTCGGCCAGCGCACCCCGGCGTTGGGTCTCCCACAGCACGGTGAGCTGGTCGATCGGTTCACCGCGGTGGTGCAGCGCGCCCAGAGAGCGGTAGATGTGCCGGTGTCCGGTATCGGCGAAGTCGACCGGGTGGAGCCATCCGACGACGTCGAGGAGTTGGTCGGGCCGGACGCTGAGACAGCCGAGGAGGAACTCCTCGTCGGCCAGGACCTTCTCGTCCACCGGCTGTCGCTGGGGGACCGGCGACTCACTCGCCGCGGGCGGCGGCAGAGGACGCGGCTCGGTGCCCCAGCGGTGGGCGAGGTCGGTGAGGACCTCGGACAGGATCTGGGCGTGGTGGATCGTCTCCTCGACTTCACCGCGGATTCCGTCGGCACGGGCGGCCTGGTGGAGGCGGATGGCGTGCTGGGCCACGCTGCGGTGGATGGCGCCTTCGAGGACCATCCGTCCGTAGACCGGGGCGTGCACGGGAGTCGGGCACGCTGCGACAAGTGCGTGCGCGTGCGATGCGGTCAGTCCGCGGGTGCGGGTACTGGCCTCTCGCACCGTGTCGGTCAGCCAGGCCAGCGGCACAGGCTCGCCGGCGTTCGCTGTTGCGGCGGGGTGGCCCTCGGCGTGGAGCCTGAGCATTGCGGCGTACAGAGCCTGGTGCGCTGGGCGGTAGAAGTGGTCCGGTCGCAGCCAGGGTGAGAGATGGTCGAGCTGGCCCGGATCGAGGAAGACCGCGCCCAGGACCGCCTGTTCGGCCTGCACGAGCGGCGTCATGACGCCACCTCGCCAGCTGTCTCGCGCTGGGTGCGCAGCCGCGCCACGGCGCGCTCGGCAGCAGCCAAGTCGAAGGCAAACAAGTCCAGTTGACTGGCGAAGGCGGGATCTGATGCGGGCAGCGATCCAGTCGGGGAGACGAGCCACCAGTTACCGTCACGGCATACGAGGGGAGTGCCGGCGAGTCGCTCGGCGGGGCGGACGGACACCCAGGTCGGCGGTACAGGGGGAGGCAGCGGTACAGGGTGAGACATCGAGCACCTCAGTCAGCAGAGGAACGAGAAGCGGCTGGACGGGGGCGTGGGCCCGGCCGTCTCGTGGCGACGCGGTGCTCTACCGGGGCGGTCATGCGGCCGGGCCGAAGTCGTCGCGGTGCAGGTGCTTGGCCAGCGCCCGTTCGGTGATGGCCGCGGTCGCTTCGGCGGAGGCGGCGCCCAAGCGGTCGGAGTCTGGTTCGCGGTACCAGGGCTTGAGGTCAAGCAGCGCCGGGCGGACGCCTGTGGCCAGCAGGAGTGCGGAGCCCTTGGGCAGGGCGCGGATCGCGTCGGCCGGCAGCACGCGCTGCTGGCGCATGGAGACCGACGTCGACTTGCCCGACTCGCTGGTGGACACGGAGACGGTGCGTACGTCGTGGTCGCCGACGAGGCGCGAGAGCTTGTCGGCGAAGTCGGCGTCGTCGATGCCGGAGCCGACCAGCTTGATGGTCGCGGCGGACCACAGCGCGTCCATGCCGGCCTCGCCCCAGACCCGTACGCCCTGCCGGTAGGACTGCAGGATCGTGATCGGGATGACGCCCCGGGAGCCGAGATGGGAGTAGAGGTCGGGCAGGTCCGCGATCTTGCAGACGTTGGCGGCCTCGTCGAGGATCGCGAGCAGCGGGGCATCGAGGCGCCCGCCGTCGCGTTCGGCCTGGAGGACGGCCGCGCGCATCACCGCGTCGGCGGCAGCGGCGATGATCGCCGAGGCGGAGCCGCCGCCGTCCTTGGACAGCAGGAACAGGGTGTCCTTGCTGGTCGCGAACTCCTGCGGCTTGAACTCCCGTACCTTGGCGAGGCCGTTGGGCGACGTGACCCAGGCGGCGATGCCCGGATCGAGGAGACAGCTGGCGTACTGCCGGGCGGTCTCGAAAATGCCGTCACGGGTCTCGACGGCACCGGCCACGGTGCCCTGGAGCTGGGCGGCGACGCCGTCGAGACCGGAGTCCTGCAGAAGGTCGATGGGGGTGCGATCGGCCGGTGAGGCGAGCCAGGCCAGTACGTCGGTGATCGGACGGCCGTCGCGCGCGGCGGCCAGGAACAGCGCGGTCAGGGTGTTGGCCGCGGCCGTGGACCAGAAGTCGCCCGCGCTCGACTCGTCCACGGAAGCGGTCACGAAGTGGCCGGCCAACCGCCGGGCCCCGGCGAGATCGTGGGCATCGGCGAGGACGTCCCACCACACGGTCTGCGGGGCGTGGGCGATCTGCTGTGGGTCCAGTGTCCACACCGTGCCGACCTGGGCGCGCTCGTCGAGCGTGGCCGTGAAGGCGTCGCGGGCGGCCTTGTTGGAGGTCAGCAGCACCGGGCCGGGGGCGCGCAGGATCGCGGGTATCGCCAGGCCGGACGTCTTTCCGGACCGGGGCGCCATGATCGCGAGAAGAACGTCCTCCCAGGAGGAACGGACCTCGGCAGAGCCCGGCTTCAGTGTGCCGAGCAGCACACCGCGGTCGTCCGGCTCCACGTCCTTGGGCTTGGTGCCCTTCAGACTGGGGCGCAGGTCGATCGCCTTGGCGGCGATCTTCTTGGGCAGCAGGTCGGCCAGGTCTCGCTGGCCAGCCAGCCCGCTGGGGCTACGGCGAAGGCGCAACCAGAGCCGGGCGCCGAGAACGGCCGCGGCGGTGAGCGCGGCGGCGGGCAGCAGATAGCAGCCGGTGACGGCGGCGGACTGAGGCAGGTGCGGCCAGACCTGCCGGTGGTGCAGGAGCGCGTTGGTCGGCTGGAAGGCGGCCCACGGGTCGGAGCCGACGGCGGCGTTGGCGAAATTACCGAACAGCCAGGACAGTGAGCCTCCCGCCATACCGAGACCGGCGATGCCGATCAGGAGGTAGAGGAGGAAGTCGGTGCCGGTGGTGGTCGAGGGCGTGCTGGTACGCGGCGATGACAAAGCGGGATCCAGAGGGGTGCGAACCTACGGGTGGCGGCGGAGCGACGAGGTGTTCTGGAGGCCATGGGCAGGCTCCTAGCGGGTGCGGCGGCGGGTAGGGGAGTCAGGCGTGGGAGGCCCTGCGGCGGTGGGTTCGTCGGATACTCCTGTGGCTGGCGTGGCGCCGCGGGTGGGAGCCGACGCGTAGTAGCGGGCGACGCCCTCCTGCCAGCTCCGCTTCGGTGGAGGGCCGAGATCCCGCATCCGGCCGCTGGCCGCGTGCAGGTCGGTGCCGAGATCCCTGACCGTCACCGCGGCGTCCTCAAAGAGGTGTGACAGCTCCCATCCGCCGTCCGTATCAACCGAGTTGGCCTGCACGGCGGCGGCCTCGAAGAAGTCGCCGAGACGTACGAGGACGCCGTCGTCCGGATCCAGGATCTCGTCCACGACGTCAGCCGCCGCCTCGTAGGTGGCAGCGCCGTTCAGGTGGTCGACAAGCGTGAGCATGCTGTGCCCGATGCCCCGAACTCCAGCAGGATCGGTGGGCGTGGTGACCCGGACGGAGTCCAGGCAGGGATCGAGATCGACGCCATACCCGACGGCCGTCAGCATCCGGGCCGCATGGGTGGCCAGCTGGTTCTCCCGCTCTTCACCCAGGTCCCAGGGCAGCCGATACCAGAAGGAGCGCGGCGTGGTCTCTATGACGAAGCCGGCGCGCTTGAGAAGAGTTATGGCCAGCTCGTCGCCGCCTTCGGCAACGACGTTCCCGTCCGGCTCGCGGGTGATGACCACATCGGGTGTGGTGGACATGGAGGCCCCCGGGCCGGTCTAGAAGTGCGGGTTCTCGGTCGGCCGGTCGCTCGTGGCGGCGGCTTCCAGCAGCTCGGGCAGGTCGGCCGGGTCGGCGTCTCGTTGATCGAGCCACCACCCCGCACGAGTCACGGGCCGTATGGCCTCCTCGATGTCCTCCCACGCCGCCTCGCTGGTGGTGCCTTCCAGGACAAGGGCGGCGTAGGCGGCGGAAACGAGCTGGTAGCGGCAGCGGGTGCCCCAGGCGACCGCGCGGTCGGTGCCGTCCAGTGGGGGCATCCGGTACCGGGCCGACCATTCCTCGGCCTCGGTCTGCTCGTCGGCCCGCTTCTTCGCCAGCCACTCGGCCTTGGACCCGGTGTCCTCGCCTCGGGCGGCACGCCAACAGTCAGCACACTCGCGCTCGGTGAGCCACCGGGCGTAGCCGGCGCGCCGGTCGGCGGGGCGGTCGGAGAGATCGGCCTGGGAGGTGTGTCCGCAGGCATGGTTGATGGTCCAGGACTTCTTGACGGCCATGAGCTGTGGCTCCTTGCGGATCGAGCGCGGGATCAGCGCGAACGGCGGGCGTTGGGAGCGGTGGCTCGGGAGGTGACCGCTTCGCCCGGCGGCGCGGGGCGAGTGGCGGCGGTCGGGAGATTGGGGGAGGACGCCAAGGCCGCGCGGGAGCGTGCGGTGTGCGTGACGGCCGGGATCTCGTACCGGGCGGGGAGCGGCACCTCGGCCAGGGGCGGGGCGTCGGCCGGAGTCACGTCCGGCATGACAGCCAGGTCGAGCTGGGCGTCGACGAGCTGGTCGCCGAGGAACGCCACGTGATGGGCGATGGTGCGCAGGTGCTGGCTCAGCTCACGGCCGTTGGGAGTGTCGAGCCGCGAGCACCAGGCGGCGGCCGTGTCGATGAACTCCTCCAAGTCGCCGACGACACCGTGGTGTTCGTCGAGGACCTGCTCCAGCACGTCGGCGACATCGGCCGAGCGACGCAGCTCGTGGAGTTCGCCGGTCAGTGCGGTCAGCGACTGGCCGGGCAGTGCCTGACGTACGGCGACCCCGTCCGGCGTGGGGATGGGTGGCGGCACCATGAGGCGAGGGTCGGCGGCGACAGAGAGGCCGGCCTCCTGGAACTCGCGGCTGACACGGGCCACGGTCCGCACCGCGGTGTTGTGCGGAGTGCCTCCGGGCAGCAGGTAGAGATCGAGGGTGCTGCTGTGACGGAAGTGGTGCTTGCGCAGGACCTCGTCGAGGAACGGGCGGTCATCTGTGACGGCTGCGGCGACCCCGAGATTGGGATGAACGCCGAAGGCGACGTCGGGTTCGAGATGCAGATTCATGGCGGAGGTTTCCTTCGGCTCGGGCATTCAGCGGGCACGCGCCGGCTGCTGGGCGGCGACGGGTAGGCGGTAGGCGACTGCAACGTCGGGTGGCCGTGGCACCGAGGCGCCCGCGCGGGCCGGGGAGATGGTGACGGCGGCCTGGGCCCGGCGTTGCTGGGTCGACGGAGTCGGATCGGGGCGTCCGTTCCCGCGGATGTAGGAGAAGGCGTCGAACGCGAGGGTCGTGCTGTCCAGCCGGGACTCGACGTACCGCAGGTCGCCCTCGCCGTGCAGCAGCACGCCCTCGCGGGTGCGCATGTCGGTGCCGACCGCCCGCAGCGTGCCGTCGGGATCGCGTACCTGGTCGTGCACGACGATCCGGGCGGCCCGGATGTCGGCATCGAGCGCGCGGGCGGAAGCGAAGACCACGTCCTTGTCGCCGAGGGCTTTCGGCACAGGGTCGCTCTCCCGCGGGTCGTGGAGACTTCGGTCGCGGTGGAGTCGGGTGGAGGGCTGTAGGTCGTACGAGGCGTCGGCGGTGACGCTGTATCGCGCGGCGCGCAAGGACTGGACAGCCTGCTGTCCGCGCCGGGCCAGATCGTGCGTCGGCCCTGTGAGCGCGTACAGGTGGCTGCCGGACAGCTGATCGAAGCCGACCCGCCGCAGCATGTGGTCGACGGCGTGGTTGTCGTGCGATGTCGCTGCCACTACGCCGTACTGGTCGTGGTGGGTGACGGTGATGTGCGGAGGTGTTTCCGCCACGAGAGGTGCACCTCGCAGTGGTCGGGGCCGTGTGGAGGACGAGGATGCGGTCCGAAGCCGGATTTGGTGGGGCCGGGAATCCCCGCTAGCGGGATCGGGTCGGACGCTCGTGCCTGGGGGCGTTGAGCGGCGGGGCCGCGGTGGACACCGTCGTCACGTGTGCGCTCTGGCGGATCGCGTGCGGGGACCGGGCGTGGGCCGCCTGGGACTGCGCGGACCGTTCTGCCCCATCCTGTCGGCCGCGCAGGGCTTGTTCGGCCCGCGCGATCTCGACGAGAGCCTCGCCGTTCTCCGTCCAGGTCAGGGCGTAGTGCCAGGCCTCGGCATTGCGCTCGGCGACAGCCCTCGCGAAGGCAGCCTCGGCGCGAGGATGATCAGGCAAAAGCGCACCCGTAACGGCTTCGAAGTCTGCCTGAACCCGCGCGCCACCCTCCAAGGCCTCACGCAGCATCCGAAGCCGGTATGCCCAGCGTCCATCCATCCGATCACCAGGAGCGAGGAGCGGGAGTGTCTCCTCGGCGTTGGTGACGAGGGCAGGGCCGTGGTCGAGGAAGGGGGCGAACTGCGTCCACATGGCCGCGTCTCGTTGCTGCTGACGCAGGTCGTAACGCTCGTCGAGGGGCCAGTGGTCGGCGTCGCACAGGCTGTCCGAGACGGCATCCCACTCGGCCAGGACGCGCTCTCCGGCGGCCACGGCCGCCGCGAGTCCCTCGATCAGTGCCTGCCGCACGGCCGGGTCGGCCGGTGACGGTTCAGCCATGCCGGACACCCGACTCGGTGCACGGCGCGATTCGCCGGGATTCATCATGTGCGGCAAACGGGCCTGTGGCCAGGGGAATGTGGCTGTGAGCGGCGTTGACCGAGGTTGCGTTGATGTAGCGCCGCACGAGTTGGTTCACCACACGGCGGATCTTGTAATGCAGAGACACGGACACGGACTTCCTCTGTGAAAGTGGGGGAGAGGGGACCGAAGGGGAGCCGGAGCGCGGCATCGACTCCCCCTCACTGACGATGAGGGGGATCAAGGACCAGTGATCTTGGCCATTCGGGCGTCCGTGTCGAACAACTCGCGCTCACGCGGGTGCAGAAGATGTTGAGTAATGAACGACCTGCCTGCGACCTTCCACAGTCCGCGCCCTTTGGTGAGCGCGGATACGGCCTGGGTCTCGACGCCGGTGAGACCCAACAGAGATGCGGCTGAGGCGAGTTGGTCGGCTTCCTGGCGGTAGATGATCCGGGTGGAGCAGTCGGTGAGCAGGCCCTCGGCCAGGGCGCGTCCCCGGGAGCCGGCGTCGCCTGCGGTGAGGAGGTCGCTGAGGCGGTGGATGACCATCATGTTGGCGATGCCGAGGCCGCGGGAGAGTTTCCACTGGCTCTGCATCCGCTCCAGCAGAGCGACATGTCGCATCACGCGCCAGGCCTCGTCATAGATCACCCAGCGCCGTCCCCCGGAGGGGTCGGCGAGCGCGGACTCCATCCAGGCGGAGGCACAGGTCATCGCCAGGACGAGCGCGGTGTCGTCGCCTGCGCCACCGAGGCGGGACAGGTCGATGGACAGCATCGGCGCGCTCGGGTCGAAAGCCACGGTGCTCGGTGCGTCGAACATGCCAGCGAGGTCGCCGTGCACGAGGCGCCGTAGGGCGTGGGCGAGGTCCTCGGCGGCGTGCCCGAGTCGGCCGGACAGCTCGCCGAGCGCGGCATCGAGGCGCTCGGGGGAGCCGAGGACGTGGGCGACCTCGCCCAGCAGGGGCGTGGTGCCGTTGGCCTCGGCGTAGGCGACGACCTGGTCGAGCGCCACGTCAAGGGCGGTGTGCTCCATGGGGTGCAGCTCGCGTCCCAGGACCGTCTTCGCGAGCGAGCCGAGCAGGAGGAGGCGCCGCTTGCGGACCTCGGTGGTCCAGTCCTCCTCGCTGACGTCGTGTGGCCGGGCGGGCGCGTCCAAGGGGTTCAGGCGCCCCGGCATGCCCGGGCCGAGCGCGATGGTCTGCCCGCCCAACTCCTGGGCGACAACAGTCCACTCGCCCTTCGGGTCGCATGGCACGTAGATTCGGTAGCCGAAGGCCACGGCGCGCACTGCGAGGGACTTGGCCAGGGCGGACTTGCCCATGCCGATGATCCCGGCCAGCAGGATGTTGGGATTGGTGAAGCCGTCGAGACGCCCGTACAGGGCGAACGGGTCGTACGTGAAGGCCGCCTCCGCGTGCACGTCACGGCCGATGTAGATGCCCTGCGCGCCGAGACCGCCCTCCGCGAGAAAGGGATAGGCCCCCGACGCGGTGGCCGTCGTCATCCGGTGGGCGGGCAGCTTGAGACGGCTACTGCGAGCGGAGGCCGGCCCGGGACGGCCAGCGGCCGGGTAGGTGGCCCGCAACTCGGGGTCGAGCCCAGGCGCGGTCGGGCGGGCTGCGGGGCGCGCGACGTGCCGGGCCTGGTCCCGGGCGGCGGCGAACTGATGACGGGCGGTGCGCGCCGTACGGCGGTCGCTCTTGCGGGGGACGAAGAGCTGGCTGGCGCTGGCGCGGGTACGAGAGGCCATGCGGGTGGTGCTCCTGATGGTCAGTGGCGGGTGAGGCCGGTGAAGGGGTCGCGCAGATCGGCCGGGGTGTGGTCATGGCGGACGCGGGCGGCGGTGGCCAGGTGGCGCTGGCACACGGTGAGTTCGGGCGTCCCCTCGGGCCGCCGGGCCCGACATGCCTCCCGGGTCGGAAGGCGGCCGGAGCCGGGGTGTGGGGCGGTGTGGAAGGCGGCGTGGAGGTGCTCGGCTGCCTGCCACAGCCGGATTCGGCACGCCCGCAGGTGGTCACCCTCCGCCCTGGCCACCGGGGTGGTGCGGGCGGTGTGGGCGTCGAGCAGCCCGTACAGCGCGACGACGTGGGCGTGCAGGGAGTCGAGTTCGGCACGGCCGGCGGCGACCGGGGCGACCGGCATGTTGATCGCCTGGTGGAAGTCGAGCGCGGCGGTGGCGAACGGGACGAAGTCCGGAGCCAGTTCGGGCAGGGGCTCGGTCGGCATGGGGGTGCCCTTCGGTAGAGCGCGAGTTGGTGGTGCGGGTGCGCTACGGGCGGGCGAGCGGCAGGGCGGCGTTGGTGAAGGCCTCGGCCTGCTGCCAGGTCAGAAGGCGCAGGTCGACGAGGGCGGCGACGGCGGCTGTCTCGATCGCGGCGCAGGCGGCGTTGAGCTGCTCGTCGGTGTCGGCGCTCACGGTGAGTAGGCCGGTGAGGGCGACATCGGCGTGGCCGGCGATCAGCTGGCGCTCGCGCTGCTTGATGTCGGCGTACTCGACTGAGTCCTCCTCGGAGTCGACCTGTCCCTTGCGCTGCCGCTCGGCGGCGTCCGCGATCACGGTGGCCTTGCGGCGCTGCACGTCCTTGAGCGCGGAATCCAGGCCCTTGGGCTCGTAGGTCAGCGACAGTGTGCGGCGCACGCCGGAGGTGAACAGGAGCTGGTGCAGGAAGCCCGGCGAGGTCTCGATGCGGGGCCAGTTCTCGATCCAGAACGTGGCGTGGTGGGCCGAGTCGGTCTGGATCCGGTCGGCCTTCTCGACCAGGACGACGGGGCCGGAGGCAGCGGGCTCGGCCTGCGGGCGGCCCGAGGCCGACCACTGGTCCAGCGCGGCGGATGCCTTCGGGTCGTACGCGGTACGGATCACGGCGGCGATCTCGGACGCGTTCAGCCAGCCGCTGGGCGTGAGACCGGAGTTGCGGGCGGCCTGGTCGAAGGTGGCGGTGAGCTGGGCCAGGACCGCGAAGCCGCCGGTGAGTCCCCCGCCAGCCTGGTTGATCAGTCGGCGGGCGGCCTTGAGGTCGAGGGCGAGCGCGACGTACGCCTCGTGCGGGGCCGCGGCCGGGCCGGCAGCGGTCAGCAGGTCGCGGTAGATCGGTCCGGCGAGGTGGGTCGCCTCATCGCCGTGCTCGTGCCAGTAGCGGTTGAGCGCGTCGCCGGAGTCGGGCACCGTGCGCTCCAGGACCTGGACCCGGGCGATGTGCCCGGTGCGCGACAGCGCCGCCAGTGTGCGCCCCCAACCTGCGACATTGCTGGCCTGGGTGGCCGGGTCGAGCAGCGCGAAGGCGCGCGAGGAGACCTTGACGACCGCGGTGAGCGTGCCGTGGTGCGGATCATGCACCGCGCCGAAGCGGCCGTGCGGGGCGGTGACCACGCGCAGGGACGCCGCCGTGCCCGGGAGATGGAGCAGGCCCTCGCGGCGCGGTCGGGTGGACGGCCGGGCGAGCCAGACCAGCTGGCCGCGGAAGCGACGGAGCGCGTACCCCACGGCGATGGGCGCCCAGTCGGCGAGGGACCGTCCGCGATGGCGGACGAACACCGCCGCCAGAACGACCACCCACAGCGGGATGAGCTTGAGCGCCCCGGTGACGCCGGAAGTGAGCAGTACCGCGAGCAGCAGCAGTCCGGTGAGGGCGACGACGGTCAGCTGGGGAGCCGACAGACCGAGCAGGACACCGCGCCGCGAGCGATGCGGGAACTTCACGGTGGCCGGGCCGTCAGGCTGAGAGGTGTCGGAGAGCATGGCGAAGCCGTCCTTGGAACGTGGAGAGCAAGAAAGAGAAGGGGAGAAGTCGGGGTGGGCGGCGTCGGAGACGACAGGTGCCGCCCGCCCCGTAGCAAGGCGAGGGCTACGAGCCAGATCCCCCCGGCGACTCGGGGTAGACCCACCGCTGAGGCGTGGCACCACCCTGCGGCGAAGGACCGCTCACCGGTCCTGGACGCCGGGGTGCCGGCGGATCCAGGTGCGTGATGCGCGGCTGCGTCACCGCCGCGCCCTGGGGCGTCGGCCCGGAGGAGACCGGAGCCGCGTCGGCCGCCGCCTCCTGGCCGGGCCGCTGGATCAGCGGCTGCCCGCGGTCACCGTCGCTGGGAGGCCGCCGGATCAGCGCCCGGCCCTTGTCGCCGGTGGCGTTCGGGTCCTCACCGAAGCGGAAGTGGGTCTGCTTCGGCTGGTCGCCGTCGGTCGACCCGCCGGTCGGGTCAATACCGGAGGCGACACCGCCCCAGCCCTGGCCCGGAACCTTCGACGGGCCCTGCGGAGCCCGCATACCGGTGCCGGCCTGCATTGCGAGCTGGCCCGCCGTCTTCGCCGCACCGGCAGCCACCGCGACACCGGCGACCCCCGAACGGTGCAGGTCGTCTTGGCCGCCGCCGTCGGCCGCCCAGTGCACGAACTTGTAAGTGGCGTAGGGGCACAGCATCACCAGAACCATGACGACGATGCCCGCCATGGCGTCGGACAAGGCGGCGAGCCCGTCGGAGGCGTCGCTCTTGCCCATGGCCGAGACGCCCAGTAGGAACACGATCGTCATCAGCAGCTTGCTGACGATCAGAGTCGTGGTCGCCTCGATCCACCCGCGCCTCCAGCGCCGCGCGACTTCCCAGCCGCCGCCGGCGCCAGCGAACACCGCCAGCGTCACCAGGACCAGGATGCCGACCTTCCGGGCGACCATCACCGCCCAATACAGGAACGCGCCGATGGCACATCCCAGGCCGACCATGGCGGGTATCGCCCAGCCCAACTCGTACATCGGACCGAGATCGTTGACCTCGATGACGCGGCGGATCGCGTCGTCGACCGACGTGTCCGCCGCCTGGAACAACCCGGCGGACAGCGCGTCGACCACGGTCAGCGTGACGGTGGTGCACGCGATCGCGGCGAACGCGAACAGGACACCCGCCACCGTCCCCGTCACCGCCTGCGCGAGAGCGCGCTCGTCACGGCGCCAGGCGGCCCGCATCAACTGCAGACAGAACGTGCCGACGGTCAGCACGAGACCGATGGGCATAAGCAACTCGTAATTGCCGCGGAACCACTCGGCGTTGAGATCGACAGCCGTGGTCTTGTCGACCGCCGTCGAGGCGAGGTCCGCGGAGGACTGGGCCAGCTCGCCCATCGACTTGGCGATCCAGGCGCCGATGCCATCGGTGATCGCCTCGCCGGTCGAACCGACGACGCCGCCGACGGTGTCGCACACCGCGCTCATCAGGGGAAGGTCACAAGCCCCCATGAGGGCACCTCCTTAAGGGAATTGGGGGCGATCAGGGCGCGACGCTCGGCAGCACGCCGACCAGGGCACAGGCTTTGTCGGGGCGGCACTGCACGGCGAGCGTCGTGGAGCGGGACTCGGCCCCGGAACCGGAGCCCTTCCAGGCGATGGACTGCTTGCCGGTGACCGTCACGGCGTAGACGTACGCCTCTGTGATCGCGCCGGGATCCTGCGCCAGGGCCGTCTTGAACGCCTGAGGGAAGTGGCCCTCGCCGACCTTCGCAGTCGCGTGCTGGCGGTTGTCGTGCATCCGCGACCACAGCACCGGGCCGGGAACCTGGTCGGAGACGGACTCCCAGTCGTCGTACTTCTTCTCGCCGGTCATCCACCGCTTGAGCCCGGCGACGTGCTCGGCCCGGGAAACGGAACGGGTGTCGTACGTCCACAGCACCTTGGTGGCCGCCTTGGCGAAGACGATCGGATCGCTCGTCTTGGGCGGTGCCGCACCCGCCGCACGCCCGCTGGGGGTTGCCGTCGGCGAGGCGGGCCGCTGCGTGGATGCCGGAGTCGGGGAGGGCTTAGCCGAGGCCGGGCTCTCCGCGCGGGTCAAATACGCGAGGAGCCCGGCGACTGCCAGCAGTACGGCCAGGACGATGCCACCCAACAGGGCACGTCGCAGGACCGAGGACGGCGCCCCGTAGGTGCGCTCCTGGGCGAAGAGGGAATGTTTCCTCGACATCAGTGGACCTGCGTCCCCATCGCCGAGAAGAACGCGACGATGCCGTTGGCCGCGCCCAGCAGCAGCGCGCACCCGGCGGCGATGACCGTGCCCTTCTTCCCGTTCGCCTCGGCCTGGTGGCCACCGCTGTGGTGACCCCACGCCCAGACCATTGCCGAGATGGCGAGGGCGCCGACCACCGCGACGATCCCGAAGAGGTTGATCGAGGAGACGACGTCCTTCAGCACGCTGAGGCCGGGAAGACCGCCCTCCTTCGGCGTGATGCCGGGGTTGTACGCCAGGTACTGGGCGTGATGCATGAGCTTCACTTGGAACTCCAGTGCGATTTTGGGCGCGCGAGGGCCCGGGGGGAGATGGAGCGAGGGAGGGGGAGAAGTGGCCGGTCAGACGATCCGGCGGGCGGCGACGATGTCTGCACGCCAGTCGGCGAGGGTCGAGATCCTGACCACGTCGCCGGTGTGCGGGGCCTGCAGGATCAACCCCTGGCCAATGAACATCCCGACGTGTTCCGGCACCGCGGCCGTGCCCCGGGTGAACAGGAGGTCACCCGGCCGGAGGGCATCGACGCTGACCGCCTTGCCCTCCTTGACCTGCGTGTACGTGGTCCGGGAGATCGAGATGCCGCCGGCCTTGTACGACGCCTGCATCAAGGACGAGCAGTCGCACCGGCCCATCGGGTCCTGGCCGTGGGGAGCGGAACACGTACCGCCCCACTGATACGGCGTACCGAGCTGACCGAGGCCCCAACGGATGGCCGTACGAATGGACTTGGGCGCGCTGGCCGGGACCTCGTAGCCCTCGGGCACTGGCCCCGCGGGAATCGAGCCGAAGGAGGACCCGTCGTCGCCGGCGCCGCACACGGCAGCTGCCGAGGAGGTCGGCTGTTCGGCCGCATCGCCGGTGTCGCTGTCCGTGCTCGAACTCCCCACCATGCCACGCGACTTTGCGATGGCCTTCTGGATGGCCGTAGCCAGCGGCTCCCACTTCGCGTACGCGTCGCGGTAACCGCTCTTCTGGACCGCCTGCGCGGCCTGGGTGATGGTCATCGACTGCCAGCCCTTGACCTTGAGCAGGCCCTCGTAGAATTTCGTGGAGGCGTGCACAGGATCACGAACTTCAGTAGGCGTGCCCCAACCCTGGCTGGGGCGCTGCTGGAAGAGGCCGAGCGAATCCCGATCGCCGTAATCCAGGTTCCGCAGCCCCGACTCCTGCAGAGCCGTGGCCAGGGCAACGATCTGCCCCCGAGCCGGCACCTTCATCGCGATGCCGGTGGCCTGGATCGTCTCGGCATTCGGAATCTGCTCCTCGGGGTCATCCAGCCCCGAAACAGACACGGACCCCTTGTCGTCGCCCTTGAGGATCGACTTCACCAGCTTCGCGACCGCCGCGCTGTCCACAGCCTGTGCACCGTCTGCGGAACAAGCGGCCTGAGCACGGCTGGAACCAGCGAGAGCGACGGCGACCGGCGCTATCAACAACGTCGGGCAGAGCGCCACGGCCCCAGCCATGGCTACGACCTTCTTCACGGACGACGGCCGAACGCCGAACCGTAGGACGGAGAACTGGGCCCTGGGGAGGGATGCGCCTCGGCACGCTGCATCGGCAGCTCCTTACTCGTAGACAGCGCGGCGCAGGCGTTCTCGTCGAAAAGGCCACCGGCACCACGCCGGTCATGAATTCGCCATCCCTGAGGGAGGCAGGGGAACCAGGGCCGGGAGCTGATAAGTCCCGGTCGCTGGCTCCTTGCTTACTGAAAAGCGGCAGCCAGCCGCGCTCGTAATCTCACTCTCCACATGGGGAGTTCCCTTCGCCGATAGGGAGTCGGTCGGTGGGGTGTCCGGCGGTGCTGTCCCTTGGACGGGACAGCACGCATTGACACAGGTCAGCAGGGGCGGAGCCAGGTCCCGTCCTGCGAACACGGCGAGACTGTAGGGACGAAATCCGGCCGCACCAAACGGCTTGTGCCTCGGGCGGTTTCGGGGAGCTGAGTCGAAGGCCGCCTCATTGGGTGCGGCCGGAATTCGGCGTTAACCTCCGGCGCATTGATCGCCACGGCGGCTGCTTCCGCAGTTCCGCGGAGCGATCCATGCCGACGTACGCAGCCCTCCGTACGCGGAGAAACAGGCGCACGACAGCCCCCTGGAAGAGAGAACCGCGCAATGCCGTACACCCTGCACCGAGGCGACGCGCTGACCGCCCTCGCCGGCATCCCTGACAACAGCGTCGATGCCGTGATCACCGATCCGCCCTACAACAGCGGCGGCCGAACCAGCGGCGAGCGCACCGGCCGCTCCGCGCGCGCCAAGTACACCTCGGCCGACGCCGAGCATGACCTCGCCAACTTCCCCGGAGAGAACCGAGACCAGCGCTCGTACGGCTTCTGGCTCACCCTCCTGCTCACCGAGTCCTATCGCGCGACCGTCGAGTCCGGCAGCGCGCTCGTCTTCACCGACTGGCGTCAGCTGCCGACGACGACGGACGCGCTCCAGGCCGCTGGGTGGACCTGGCGGGGGATCGCTTCGTGGCACAAGCCGGTCTCCCGCCCGCAGAAGGGCCGACTCAAGCAGTCGTGCGAGTACATCGTGTGGGGAACCAAGGGCCCCGTCGATGCCAACCGCAACCCTGTCTACCTCCCGGGTCTCTACACCGCGAGTCAGCCCCGGAAGAGCCGGGTGCACATCACGCAGAAGCCCGTGGAAGTGATGCAGGAGCTGGTGAAGATCTGCCCGCCGGGTGGAACGGTCCTCGACCCCTTCGCTGGCTCCGGGACCACCGGCGTCGCCGCCTTGCGTGAGGGGCGCCAGTTCATCGGCGTCGAACTCTCCGATCACTATGCGGGCATCGCAGAAGAGCGCCTCCGCAGCGCCCTGTCCCAGGACGACTTCGAGCTGGCGGGCCCAGAGGAATGAGATCGAGCCCTGCCGGACCACCCCGTTTGACGGCATGCCGAACGTGGCGGTTGCGCTGGGGGACTCCACGGCACAACCGCCAGCGGCAGCCGGATCAACGGCCTTCGACGCTGCGCCAGATGAGTTCGGCCGCCCTTGCCAGGTCCTCCTGGGATCGGATCCGGACCTCCAAAGAACCCGTCCCCAGACAACCGATCTTGCGCACGTCACGGGCGAAACCCTCGACCAATGAGACAGTGCCGGGATCGATCGCAAGTCGGACCACGAGGGTGTGGCTGCGAGGTTGGAAGCGGACGGTCGCGATGTTCTTGATCCGCCGGTAGGCGATGTAGTGGAGTTGGAACTCCTTCTGTACATCAGCATGGGAGATCAGCATGGCGTCGAGGTCGGCGTATAGGTCCCGAAGTGACTGAGGCGACTCGTCGTAGTGCTGCCGGACCGACTTGGCCGTCGATATGCCCCCCCTAGGACCCTTCGACGGCGCAATAGGGTTCGCCCGGGTGATTGGAGTCCGGGAGAGTGCCGTGGATCCAGTCACGGAGGCGACCAACTGCAGAGCCAGTAGGCCCTCGCCGAAGTCCCGGTAGCTCACGAGATCGATTCGGCGGCCGATCTCGTCCAGCGCGTTCGTATCGTGCGCCGTGAAGTCCTCTGCGATGCACACCAGGCGCGGATTGCTCCAGTCGACCGTGCCAGCCGTCTCGTCGCCGAGCCGCTCCTTCACCAGGCTCTCGAACTCGTGTCGGTGGTCCCGCAGCCAAGACAGATACGACAGTGCCTGAGTGATCACCGTCTTGCCGTTCGAACGCTTGTACTCAATGATCACAGGGTTGCTGTTCTCGTCCAGGCCTAGCGAGTCGACGCGCCCGCGGTGCCGCGAACCTGTGCTGTATTCAGATGCCAGGAACCGGATTCCGAGCATCGCTTCCATATTCCGCTCGATCAACGTCTGCAGGTGTCGCTCCAGCGCCACTGCGGTGCCAGGGATCTTGACGGCCTGGCCATCAGTGACGCGGAACAACGTCAGATCGTTCATCGGTCTCAGCCGCCCCCTCGCAGTCAGTCAGTGTCCTGAACAGGCCAATCGATCAGCCTCGGCATGTATTCCAGGTCTGTCCACGGCGACTGAGCTGGCACACGAAACCCGCCTCAACGTTCCGGCCGGTCCACCAATCGTGGATGCGGGCGTGGTACAGCCGCTCACGGCGCAGAATCACGGGGTCTTCTCCCCGGACGAGGCGGCGCCGTACTAGGAAACCGGCGCGGCTTGCGCTCCAGGGAGCAGCGGCGGCGGGTCGCGGCGCGAGCCCTTGGCTCGGCTACCGGAACGCTCTTGTGGTCCTCTGGGACGGGGGAATCCTGTCACCCCAGGACAGGTAACCTGGCATACCGGATGCCTCACCCCAGACAGACTGGAAGGCAGCGGATACTCGCGACAGCATCTGACTGGCCTGGCGTACACGTCCTGTTTCTTCCGCCATGATGCTCTCATGGCCACCATCCAGTCAGCAGCCGAGATCGCACCGCTCCTGGAGCGGCTCAAGGGGAAGAAGATCACCACGTTCCAGGTGCTCGGCATCAACTCGCTCAAGTCCGTTTCACCGCTTCCAGAGGCGCTCGTAGGGGAGGCGGTGACAGAGGTGGACGTCGTTGAGCGCATCATCAACATGCACACGGTCGGCCACCGCATCTCGATCGATCTGCAACGTACGGGCCGGGTCGTAATGCTCGAATCTGCTGAGCCCTACCAGAGTCTTGCTGGGGTCAGCCGTCCTACTGTCCGTCTCCTCATGGCTGACGGATCGGGCATGGACTTGACTGAACCGGCCAAGACGAAGCGGATCACGGTCACGATCGTGACCAGGTCTGAGTGACCTTGCCGCACCGAGTGACCTGCTTTCCAGGCGGCCTCGATGCAGCTACTCTCGATGCAGGAATCTGAGCAAGTCATCGGGAGAAGCGATGGGCCGGCAGACGCAACGCAAGGACGACCTCCTGGTCTCCTCCAACTTCATCCGCGCAGTCCGGGAGTCGGGCTACGTCAGCCTCTCGACCGCCCTCGCAGAACTCATCGACAACTCGCTTCAGGCAGCAGCGACGGAGGTCGCGGTCACGATCACGAGAGCCAAACCGGGCGGCCTTCCAGAGATCCGCGTGGAGGACAACGGGGAGGGGATGTCGCGCTCTCGACTAGAGGGATGCCTCCGCTTCGGCGGCTCGTCACGCTTCGATGAAAGGCAGTCGTTCGGCCGGTTCGGTATGGGGTTGCCCGCCGCGTCCCTCAGCCAGGCGCGGCGAGTGGAGGTGACCTCGTGGCAGAACGGTCAGGCAGCCAACCGGGTCTGCCTGGACGTCGACGCCATCACCGCCGGGCTCCCAGTTGATCTTCGGGCTCGCCGTCAGCCTGGCGATACCACGGGGTCAGGTTGCTTGGTGACCTGGCAGCACTGTGACCGCATCGAGTACCAACGCCTCGCCTGGCTCGAGCGCGCGCTTCGGCGGGACCTTGGACGCATCTACCGCCGCTTCCTCAGTAACGGGGACCTCGCGTTGACTATCAATGGGAAGCGGGTGGATCCAGTCGATCCCATGCTGCTGACCGCGAAGACTGAGGGGCACAGCGCACGCCTGGCGTTCGAGCCGCTCCGATACGAACTGGCAGCGTCGTCGGGCAAGACGGCCTTCGTTACGATTCGGTTCGCGATGCTGCCAGTGCAGCACTGGCAGCATCTGGACAACGTGACCAAGCGGCGTGTCGGCATTGTCGGGGGAGCCGGAGTCTCTATCCTTCGCGCCGGTCGCGAGATCGCGAGCGGCTGGTACCTCATGGGAGCGAAGCGTAAAGAGAACTACGACGACTGGTGGCGCTGCGAGATCGAGTTCGATCCCATCCTCGACGAGCACTTCGGTATCACCATCAATAAGCAGGGAATCCGACCTTCCCAGGTACTCCAGGAGGCCCTCGGGTCGGAGCTGGAGGCGATCGCTCGGCTTTTGAACTCGCGAGTCCGCCAAGCTTTTGAGGAGGCCAAGTTTCAAGCGGCCACGGAGACGTCGTGCCGCATAGCGGAGGCTGCTGACGTCGATCTGCCTGTCATCAGAACGGCGGGTAAGGGCTCGGGCGCCCTGAGCTACCGGATTGGATCCGAGCAACTTTCTATCGATAGGATGTTCGCCTCCACTCTGAAGCGGCGCACGCTCGATGTCACGCTGAACGTTGACCACCCTGCCTTCGCAGCGTTGTACCGACCCCTCCAGACGTTGGGTGATGAGGCGGCAGGAGAGCTCCGCACCGCTCTCGAACTGTTCCTCCTGTCCTTCGCCCGCACCACAACACTTCTGAGCCGCGACGGTCACAATTGCGACGATCTCCTGCGTATGTGGAGCAGGACCTACGGACGGATGCTCCAAAAGTCATGAAAGACGAGGCCAAGTTTGTTCCTCTCAGTCTTCCGACCGACGCCTCCCGTCGGGAACGGCATGGGTTCGGCCGGCTCTGCACCCTGCTGGCGAGCGCCACGGTCGCAGCCGAAGCTGTGGGTGACCACGATCGGTGGATGAAGGCAGCCGAGATCAAGAACCTGTACGACCAGCCTCTACTTGCTGCAGCCGCCCACGTCGCCATCGACCTTGTGGATCAAGGCTGGACGGTTCGAGTGGACAGTTCGAAGGCCGTCTTCACTCCCCCTTCGGCGCACGGCGACCGCGATGTGGAGAAGGCCCGGATCCGGCGTCAGGAGCATCTCCGTCGTGACGAACAGCTCAGAAAGAGCAGCGTTCGACGATTCGTCGAGGGGATGGAACGCACGCACCAACACGGTGACCGGTTGGTCTCTGTCTTCAACCTGATGCGCGACGGCCGAGAGCTGGCGGACGCGCTTCAGCGCGCCGACGCGTCTGTAGACGTCGTTAAGCCCTACGTTCAGATTGTCGACTCATCGACTTGTGAACTAACTGGATTCAAGCTTCACGACATCTGGCGTTACTTCCGCCACACATGGTCCAACGCCTACGCAACCGTGCCCGGCCGCTCGATGCCGATCTTGGTCCGGGATGCAGGTACAGAATTCCACGCCGTGATCGGGCTGGCGGCCATCTCCAGCCCCGTTGTCCAGATTGCCGAGCGCGATCATTGGATGGGCTGGGAGACTGATCAGTTTCTTGAGCAGGTGCAAGCTGAGCCCACTGCTGACATTGCTGAGTGGCTAGCTCAGCGGATCGAGGGTCAGCAGAGCGAGATCTACGTCGACGATCTCCTTCGTGATGGGATTCTCCAACCGACCGACCTGGCCGCGCCCACGGCCGAGGTCATCGCTCGGCTGCGGGCCGATGCCGATCGGCATCGGCAGAGGCACCACCAGGCAACCACGATCCGTGCGGTCCGCAACATCGACCGCGAAGCGTGGGTAGAGCGCGCCACAACTGATCTGTTTCGGAGCAAGCGTTCCTCGGCTCTTGCAGAAACCCTGGAGGTCGCCAGCCTGCTCGGAGGGTATCTCTCTCCGCCCACGATCGAGGGACTGGCCAAGGCCTTTTCGGATCCGAAAGCCCGTTCGCAGATGCGCCGAGTGGTGCGTCGCGCACGTGGAGAACGGGTCGGTACTGTGATCGCCGACCTCACTGTCTGTGGCGCCGTGGCGCCCTACAGTGCGCTAGCGGCGGGAAAACTGGTGGGAGCGCTTGCCGTCTCGCCCCAGGTGCTGTCCGCTTACCGCGAGAAGTATGCACGCGCAAGTGAAATTGCGTCAGCGATGGCCGGCCGCCCGATTCTGCGTGAGCCCCGACTCTCCTTCGTCGGAACTACGTCGCTCTACGGCACCGGTTCAAGTCAATACAACCGACTATTCTGGCCTGCTGACGTCATGGGGGGCGACAGCGACCTCCGTATGGGCTTTTACGAGCTTGGACGATCACGGTCCTTCGGAACCTCCCACTTCTCCGATGAGACCGTCGACGCCCTCGTTCGAGTCTCGGCGTTGCGCGGGTCTTCCGTCCGGATCAACAGCCTCTTCGGCGAAGGTGTCAGCCCCCGGCTGCGTAAGGTCCGAGTGGGACTGGCCGCACTTGGCTGGCCCGCCAACGAGCTTCTTAAGCACGGACGCGAGCGCATCCTCTACGGCGTCCCTCTGGTCGAGAACCTGCGGGACTACTCGCTCGGTATCGATCGCGAGCCGCAATACCTGCTGAATCCCGAGCTGGCCGAAGCGGGCGCCAAGGTCTCCGCGTGGTGGCTTGAGCGCTGGTGCCGACAGAGGGCTGCACAAGGCCATGTTCTTGAGTCCATGCGGTCGCATCGGTTGGTCCGTCCAGTCGAGCACGGTGCCCGCGTGCCGTTGCCCGTGGGAGAGGGAATGCCGGCCCCCGGAGAGGAAATGTTCCCCATCTCCAGTTAAGAAACCGTCGTCACTTGCCCCCAGAACGTTGTGCCAGCCGGCGCGCTGCCTGGGAGGCCTTCCGCCGCGATGGTTCCGCGGGCTGCAGTACTCCGGGCTCCGGGGTATTGCAGCCCGCCGGGGACTGACTCTCATGCTTGCAGCGCTCCGGCTTCAAGCCTCGCCCAAGTCGGGTGTTGACGATCCTGAAAGATGCTGCAGGAAGCTCGAATCGACTTCGATATGGCCTGTCAGACGCCATGCGCGACGTTCGTATGAGAGGTCTCCGGTCACCGTGAAGGGCAGTTGGCGCCTATAAGCCATTATTGCCCAGCCATGATTCTCTCCGGTTAGTGGGACCTGCACTCGCAGAGTCTTACCACTTACCTCCGCCGCGACGGTGATGAGTGCTGATTCATCGTCGTTGGGTGTTGCATCGTCTCGCGTGAGTGATTTAACGAGTCCAACCAACGTCTCCCGCCGTACGGGCTCTTCCCTTCGTACGAGCCGTTCCCGGACTCGTGGGAGCTCATCAATCACATCGCGGTCCAGCACAATGGTTGCAAGCCCTACGTCCGGCTTAGGTTCAGCCGCTGCCCACTGAAAAGACAAGTCCAGCGAACGAAGATGTTCGGGCTGTGCCATATCTTCGAGTGATTCGACCAGCCCTGCACTTAGCCCTAGACTGCTTGGAATTTCGAAGGCTTCCTGATCCCAGGATTCCGTCAGGCGCTTTGTGGTCTCGAGCCCTCTAGCCAGGGTTTCCATGACCCGCCGGGGAAAGGCAATTGTTGGGCGCTCGGGGTCGTCGACAGCCGGATGGCTAGGGTCCCCCAGGCGTGTTACGACAGTGAACACAAAACTGCCACGCTTAGTGTGGCCGAGCCGTACATCTTCATCCAGGAATTCTCCCACTGTCGCTGGCCTGCGGCCCTTGTGCGAGTGATGGGGGTCAGCAGTGGTGGTCGCTGCTGCCTTCATCATCTTGTAAATGGCCTGCAGTGTCTTTTCGGCTTGCTGGAATGGAATCGTGCCATCAATCATGCCTTGGTCGAGACGAACGAAAAAGAGGTCCGCACGTGTAGCGATGACGCGTTCCAGTAGCTGGCTTGCATCCCAGTCATGAATGTGTCCGAGCGACTCGAGAGCATCCACGAAGCGCGGCATGAAATCTGCAAAGTCCGTAGCGAGCGGGATCATGATGCGTGGCGCGGTGGACAAGTGGCCCGAGCCGTAGCGCCAGACCTGACGAACTTCTGGCTGCTGATGTTCCAGTTCCCAGTCGTGAGAAGCCAGGAACTGGGAGACGGCGAGAGGGGTCAACGTGGATGCAATATCACGGTAACTGTCGAGTGTAGATCGGCTCACCTTGAACCCTCCTCTGCGTCCCCGATCGTTTTCATTATGCCCAAAAGTTGTTCGCCCGTGAACAGGTTTCGACGTGGCAAATGTACGGTGCGGTATTCCTTGATCGGCCCGTCGTATCTCAAGTTATCTGCAGACTCCCAGAACATGCGGCTACGCGTGAACAAGCCAAACTCGTCGGCCCCGAGCCATGGCTCGGGTTCGCGCGGGATGAGGAGTACGCCGAGGTAGGCGGGGATATAGCGCTTTCTACGCGTCAATTTCCGAAACGGCTTTGCCTTCATTTGCCAGGTCATGCTGTCATCTTTGAGTAGACTTTCTTGATAAGTGCACTTAAGTTGAAGCTCGAATTGTGGACCGTAGTAACCGCGGTACTCCGTTGAGGAAACGATTGTGATGTCGACGCCCTCATAGTCGGTCTCGTGAGGCTTTATTGAGCATCCAGCGGCGTAAGCGATCATTCGCGTAAATGACACGCTGAAATGTTCTTGCAGTGCCGTGATAGGCACTTGCCCCTCTGCAAGGTCATCTTCACCCATGGCCTCTTCGAGGTCATCGGCTGGCATATGTGTCTCTCCTAGCGTCACTGGCAGTGGTCAAAGCATTTTCCGTTCGCAGACCTGGTCACGCCAAAGGCCGGTTATGGGTGGTGGCGACAGAACCGCCACCGGCGCTGCGGCGCCGGTGGCGAGCCAGATCCTGATTTTGCTCAGGCCAGTGTTTGCAATACCTGCTGGCTGGCAAATGGGAGATTGTGAGAGATCACCATGTCGTCGATCAGATGGACCATCACGTCCCCGGACTGCTGCGCGGCACGCAACTCGGCGGTTGGCGCCAACCCAGGGCTTAGCGGGCCGTGTACGCCCAAGATCCATCGCTGGTCACCCTGCCTTGCCAAGATAGGTGCGGTGACCGTTCCAACTCCCGCAACGTCGATCTTGTCCCTTCGAGTGAAGGAAATGTCGTGAAGCCCACGGCTGTTGAGGTCCTCGTAGAGCTTGTCGGCCGATCGTTCGAGTCGATCCTCGTCCAGACTCGGCGGGGTTCCGTGGATCAGGTAGCGCAGCAGGCTGGCACCCACGTGCCGGTCGAGGAGGCTGTGCTCGAACCGGTTACGGAAGCTGCGTAGACAGCGGTAGCAGGACTCGTCGCAGTTCGCTGGGCATTCTTCGAGACGCTTCAGCGTCCGTTCAAGGATTTCCATTCCGTAGTCGTTTACCCGTCGAGCGAAGCCAGCTCCACCGGCGAGCGTGTCGTACACGTAGATCTCGGCCTCAAGGCCTTCTTTACCGAGGGGAGTCAGCGCAGGACGGTACTCTGCCTGTAGTTCCGTCGCCTCAATATCGAGCTTTTGGGTCGCGGCGATCGTCAGCGCCTCAGCAAGCGTACGGAGCGCGATGTGCGTCGACAGCAGAGCTGGCCTCAATGTGATCGGCGAGGCCACCTTCAAGCGAACCAGAAGTACATCCGAAATGAAGTCAGTCCCAAGTACCAGGCCCCGTGTTGAGGCCGTGCCGGGACAGTCCGGGGCCTTTTCATCGGGGTAAGGCTTCTTATGCGTACCGACGACCACCCCAGTCGCCGTCGCAGTCGGCTCAATTAGTCCGCAGCGCGTGCAGTAGGTGTATCCCTCGTTGCGTGGGCCGGTGTTGGTGACGAGCAGGGTTTCGCGGTGGTAGGTCTGTGCCAAGCGATCGGTGACACGCTGCCAGGCAGTCTCCTCGGTCGGCCCGGGCGCCATGAGTTTGGCGCGTGTGGCGTAACTGCGGGCCGGCGCGTCGTCTGGGCTTGTGCCCGGCGCTTTATCGGCCGGGTGCGCAAAGCCTGGCGGTCGCATCCAGTTCTTGGCCTTGCCAAATTTTTCCTCGGCGCCGCAGGCTGGACAGTCGCGTTCTTTCCCACGCTCTGCCGGGTCGTGAGGGAAATGCTTGGCGTAGTGGCATACCTGGCACTCGAAGTACAGCAGTTTGTCCCGCCAGGCCTGGAAGCGTTCCTCTTGGACCGGTGCGTAGATGGCACCGGAGGTCCACTCCTTGTTATCAACCCACACCACTTTGCCAGGTGCGTACTGGCTGAGGGCCACTGGGAGTCCCTGACTGGGCGCATAGTGGAACTCGGCCTTGAACGGTGTTGACCGATCGAGATCGAAGACGTAGAAGGACACGACATCCGTCGGAAACGCATAGCGCGGCAGCACCCCCTTGTACAGCAGCCGATCAAGCAGGTTCGTCTGACTCCGCCGAGCACTCGGCTCCTCGGCGCTATCTTCGGCGGGGCCCTCTGCCTCCACGTCATCGGGCTCCGGCGCCGCATCGCCCTCGGAGGGAGCTGGCAGGCCCCCGTCGAGGTCGAGGTCAAGTGCCTTGTCGATCTCGCGGAGTGTGTTCGTGACGACACCGCTTAGAACGGCGCTGCGGTCCGTCTCGCTCAGTTCATCGGGAAGCCACGATGCAATCTCCTCACGTAGCTTATCTTCCTCGGACCTCAGCCACTCTTCCAAATCGGTCCGATTCAGAGGAGATACTGTCCCGACGAAGTCCTCGATTTTACCAAGGACTTCGAAGAGCTGCGGCTGCTCGTCAGGCTCGATTGCTGGCAGTCGATCCTGGTGATAGCGCTGCAACAGGTAAGCGATGACGTGGCGCCGTGCGATTTCGTCATTGTTCAACGTCAGGACTGGGTCGTCGACTGCGCCGCGGATCATGAGCTCTGGTTGACGGAAGTAGTGGTCGTCGTGTGTGTCGGCGCTTCCGAAGGCCAGTACAGTGGCGACAGCGTTGCCCCGACGCCCCGCCCGTCCTGCGCGCTGCTGGTAGTTGGCCCGCGATGGTGGCATATTGCGCAGCGCGACGCCGGTCAGGCTGCCGATGTCGATGCCTACTTCCATGGTGGTCGTGCAGGACAGAACGTCGACGGCGGCGCGTGACTGCTCTCCTTGGCGGGTCAAGCCGAGGTCGACATCCTGGAACAGCAACTCGTGTTCTTCCGCTTTGGAGAATACAGCGTCGGACTGGGCGGCATTGAGCTGCGCCGTGTGCTCGGCGGCGATAATGCTCAATGGGGGCTCGGGCGGTTCACTCAAAGCCCGGGCCGCACTGGCGCGGTAGTAGCCTTTCCGGGCTTGGAAGACCGGATCAGTGTCGGGATTTAGAGTGCGAACCCGATCGTGCCCGCAGTTGACGCACCGAGTTGTTCCGGGAAACGGTCGCTGCGTGAAGCGGCAGCGCTCGCAGTATCCCCACATTCCGCCGAGTTCCAGGGCAACGTGCTGGGCCAACAACCGAAACTTGCCGGCCACTGGTTCGCAGAAATTCGTGAGCAACGTCTGCAGCCAGTCGTCCGCGAACTTTTTCTTCGCAGCCTTTGAATCGAGCCAACGCTCGACCGCTTGGAACTTACCTGTGTGCTGTTTGACACCGCCCTTTGTCCTCCACCAGTCGCCTTCAGTCATCGACGGGAACCAGATTCCTCGGGTCGGGGTGTTCCATTGCGCCAGCCACAACCGTACAAGGGCAAGTTTGGTGTCGGCGGTGCTTGCGACGCCATCGATGTCCGGTAGTTCCGTCAACAACGTATCGGTGAGGTTCGCCCGCTCACGGAGGGATGCCAAGCCCAAGGACGACAGCCCGTAGTACTTGTCCGTTAGCGTCGCGTACATCGCCCTCAGCAGCGACTGCGGCGGATTGGCGGTGGTGAGCAGTGGCACCAACTCAGCGGGATTACCCGAGAGTGCACCTTTGTCGATTGCCTTCGCGACCGTGTCCACGACATGGAGCGTCTCCATGGGACGTAGTTCCGGGCGCAGCCGCACCGACAGCACTCGCGCTCCGACCATGACGGCCACGTACAGACGCTCCAAGCTGAGCGACGGCGCCAGGAACGGTTGATTCGCCAGTTCCTGCCACCCGCGCAAGATCAGGGGCCGAATGACGTCGCGCATCGAGTAACTCTGAAGGTTGGGTGCCAGCCGTGCGGCAACCTGCCGCGAGTCGGAGAACGCCAGCACCTTGCGACCGCGCAGCGGCGCAAAGTCGGTGTACGGCTGGGCACCCGGTGGTTGGACTTCGAGCTGACGTGTCACCAAGGCTTGGAAGGGCTGGTCACCCTTCGTCTGGTGATCCTGTACCGACGAACGGCCGAACCCGGCGAGTTGCCCGCAGACACCGCAAGGCTTGAACTCTCCGTTCGCCTCCGCCTCACCATCACCGCCGTCGTCGTCACCCCTGACGGCTTCTCCCCTTCGAAGCCGAGGAATGAAGACACTGCGGACGCGGGCGCCAAGTTCTTCCGGATTGAGCCGGCCGGTAACGAGATCGATGTCGGCAGGTTCGACATCGCCATCAGAGGGGTCCTCAAGCAGTACATCGAGTGCCTGGAGTTCGGGGATGGAACCCGATGCGGACTCGAACGATCCCCCCGGCTCATGCCATAGGTACGTTGGCTCGCTTACGTCGTCGGTATAGGTCCGTGCGTAGGCGGAGCCACAGTGCCTGCAGGTGTACAACTCGAAGACTCGTGCACCACATCCGCAAGTTGCCCGCGGTTGGTCGTAAAGCTTGCCAACCGGCCCCGGCTCTGGGTGTGCTTCCCGGTCAACCTCCGGGCAGTCGGGGTCGAGACATGCCCACAGCCCAGGCAGCCCACGAAAGAACGCATGCACGCGACATGGCAGCAGACCTGCGTCATCCGCCGACCGTCGCGCCGCGCTACCGAGTGCCACCAGGGAAGAAACTGCCCTATCAGCAAGCTCCGTCTCAACGGTCGGGAAAATGAGCGAGCCCAACTCATTTACCGGTTGTGCCCGCTGCATCGTCTCGTTGACGAGCAGGTTCATTGGGCCGAATCCGCTGAGAGCATCGTGCAGCAGTTCGCCGACCGTGGCGCCCTCTTTCACGGCAACCTTCCGGTAGTCCAGAAGCGCCTGAACGGCGGCGATGCGGGCCTCGTCTCCCTCGCCCTCGTAGAAATCGTGCATCGGTACGGCTGCGAGAGCTTGGGCGTCCTGGAGGCTCCCAGGACCAGCGAGTCCCCGTAGGGCGAGACGACCTTCTACGGTCTTGAAGTGGCCCTCGGACTTGCCGCTCAACTGTGCAGCGAACTGACGCGCGTACACAGGGCTCGCGAAGCTCGCACTCGTACAGATCACCTGTAGCCGCTCGGGAGTAATCCCAAGCCTGGCGCGAAGCCGGCGCAACAGGAGGGCAACCTCGGCGCCGGCCGCGCCGCGGTAGAGATGGGCCTCATCGACGACCAGGAGGAACTTCTCGTCGGGGTTGTTCGCCAACCAGGCCCGCGTCGCATCGAACACGGGTCGCTCGAGTGGGCGCATCAACATGTACTCAAGCATTGAGTAGTTCGTAATCAAGACATCCGGAGGTGTGCCCAGCACCTCATGGCGCGTCAGGAGTTCGGGGTCGTTGGGCTGAAGGACGGCACGGACGAACGCGCCATCCTTGTTCTTCCAACGGGAGCCACTTGCGCCGTACCAGGACTTCAGATCTGGCTTTGCTGGCCACTTGCCGCGCGATCGCAGTTTGTTGATGAGGCCTGCTGCCTCGCGGTGCCCCTGCGACGAAGGGTCGTCTGCCCGGTTGATGAGGTGAACGTAGAAGTCCTCGATGGACCGAAGCCGGGCCTGGTCCTTCTCGACCTTCCGTACACCGGGGTACAGGGTTCGGCTGGTGTAACGGGCGAAGCGTGCTGGTCGGCCAGCCCAGTCGCTGAACTGGGCCGTGACGCGCGGATCGCCAAGCAGGAGGCGAAGACGACCCAACTGGTCATTCACCAGCGCGTTCATCGGGTAGAGAATCAAGGAACGCACAGCTGGAGCTGCGAACGACTCAGGCTTGTTGGCCGCCTCCGCTGCAAGCTTCGCCAGCATTGGCAGGAGAAACGACTCCGTCTTTCCTGAGCCAGTGCCGGTAGTGACAGCAAGGCTAAGGCCGTCCCGGGTCGTCCACTCAAGTGCATCAGCTTGGTGGGTGTAGGGCGGGTCGTACAACAGTGGCTTCAGGCCACCCTCGGGTGTTGTCAACCTGGCGAAGAGCGCTTGTGCAGATGCGGCGAGTTCGAGATCACCAAAACTTCGGTCCGTCTGATACCGGGGAGTGCTCTCGATGAAGGGCGCTCGGAACAGTACGCCCTCCTGTTCGAGCAGCACACGACGCTGATCGATCACCGTGGGATGCCCCACGTGGTAGGTCGCCTCGATGTAGTCCCGAAGTGCCGCCTGAATCTTGGTGACCGTCTCCGCGATCGTTGGCGCTTCCACTGTCACGCCACCCCTCCCTCTTCTCTGACGTGCATCCACAGCATGTCAGTGACGAACGCCGACATCTTGCCAATCACCGAGATCGGTACGCGGTACGAGACCAATGCGCCTCTCGCCCGGGAGACAGGGGTGCCCACGAGTTCGAGGTAGCGCTGAGTCCAGCCGGGCACAGGTCCGAACAGGTCCATCGTTCGGCTCCCGGGTGCCCCTGTAGCGGGCCGGACTTGCATCACCTGCGGGTTTCCAATCACGGCATCGAGGGCTGCCTGGAAGCGCCACGCTTCGTCGCAGGCTGGCGCATCAGAGGAATCAACTGGCAGATCCACAAGCGCGCGAGGCACACCATGCTCGATCCGAACAAGGCACCACAGGTCTGCACCGTAGGCCTGGGGCCGGCGAGCAACGAAGTCGCCGGAGTCGCTGTCCGCAGGTGATCTCCAGCGGCCGCGGTAGTAGTGAACTGACGTCCCAGGATCGATGATTGTCAGACCGCTGACATCGCCAGATTCTGCGGCCTGGTCCAGACGCTGACGCATCGCAACGACGACAGCGGCTGCGGGATCCGCGCTCGGGTGTTTGAGCCAGTGTTCACGTCGGATCTCATGTAGGCCCGCAGCACGCATGTGGACAGGACCCACCTCCGGGTCCAGTTCTATGGACCGCGTGTGGCCCTCGTACAGCACCTCCGCGCCCATTGACTCATCCACGAGCGGGGCGGCGTTGGGGCGTACCCCCAGCAAGAGGTACTGCCCGGGAGCCTTCACCACATACGAGGGAGGAGCCAGGTAGAGCAGGCGACTGCCCCGATCCTGCTGGCGAGGGAGTTCGACCAGGTCACCTAGCGACACCAAGAGATCCAACTGCTCCGCGATCTGGCTGCGAGTAACCAGGGAGGAATCATCGAGCGGTTTAATGGCCTCAAGGACGGCTTCCACGAGCCGACGCGGCGTCGCCGGACACAGGAACGAAGCCGCGCGGCGCAGCGAGGCGCATATGGCTTCCGTCGAGAACAGGTCGGTAGCTGTCTCATCCAGCCCCAGAGCTCGGAGCGCATGTTCAGCGGCATCGCGACCGCTGACCGGAGTTATGTTCACCAGCTACCTCCGACACCCGACTGGTTCGACGCCTCTCGTAGGTCTTCAATCCCGAGCACAGCGAATCGAGCTGCACGAACGAGTACGGGAGAACGCTGCACGCACTCCAAGAGCCGGTCCCGTTCGATTTCGTCCCAACTTGCGAGAGAGCCAGGTCTGGTCACAAGGGGAAGCAAGAAATCTGCGGCGGTGTGCGGATCATCGATGCCACTGGCTGCAGCGATGATACGGATCGCACTGGCGAACCCCTCGCTCAACGCTCCCGGTGAGTCCGCCCATTGCCAGAGGTGGCTGGCAATCTGCTGAGCCGTAGCGCGCTGCTTCGGAGCCTGACCCACAAGTTCCTGCATTTCGTCGAGCACATCCAGTGGCTTGCGAGTGCTGGCAGGAACGCGCTTGCGCTCCAAATGAGCCCACCTGCTTCCGGCGGCGAGGGACACAAGGGCAGTCGTGATCTCGTTGAGAACCTGTTCTCGCTGATGATGAGCGAACGGATCTGCTGGCACGTGGGCGTCAAGCCAGCGGCGGTGGCCAAAGATGAGTTGCTGCATCTCAGAGAGTGAATTCTCTGTGAACTGGATGACCGGGCGGTTGCCTGGTCTCTGGCGCAGCCGGTTTGGCTCGGGTGGCAAGACGATGGCCGCGGTCACATTGCCAGATGCTGCCTGTAGCAGTCCTCCACTCGGTGGAACGGAAATTAGGCGACGTGAATCGCGGCTCTCCCCGGTCAAGGGATCCTCCACCGGATAATAGAGTACCTGCGTGCCATCTCCGTCCGACCGATCGATCAGACGTGCCTCGTGCTTGCCATTGCGCTGTTTGGTTAGCACCCAGCGGAGCGGATGGAAGCCACGTTCGCAGACCAGGGACGCGAAACCCACTCCGCTCCGGGACACTGTAACTTCGCATGACTCCGCCTCCTCGTAGGCGGCGAGCAGTTTTCTCTTTTGCAGTTCCTGGCCCGCCAACCTTTCCCATGCGCTATCGCTGAAAGGAATCGAGATCGTGTGATGTGCCTGCGCCAGTGCATTGCCAGCGTCGTCTCGCAGTACGATCACCAGTTCCGCTTTCGTATTTGGCGGACCGTCGATCGAGAGGCTCGCCTGACCATTCCAAAGCTCAGTCAGTTTCGGACGTGCCGGCGTGGCAAACAGCCGGATCCCTGAGCCCTCCGTGGTTTCATCCAGGTTCGTGTGCGGGTCGCGGATCGTGATCGCCAATGTGCCACTTGCGATAGTCGCATCGTTGTCCGTAGTCAATAGCGCAATGTCGATCTCGTGAGTTCCCACTGCGAGGTCCTCAAGAGCAAAGATCAATTCCGGCTTTGCGGCAGGCCAATCGAGCACAATAGGGAGCCCGCCATCGACGGTTACTGCGCACATCTCCGTTACCCGACTGGATCGCACGGCGAGTAGCGCCGGCTCTCCAGCTAGCCACTCGACAGCACCATCTCCGTCCCAGGCCCCGGGAACGAGCCCGACGGGCCGCACCGATACATCCGTCACCACCGATAGATTGGCCGCTACGAGCTGGGATATTTCCGCTTCGTCGATAACTTGCGGTACCTTCACCTCGAAGGCATGCACTCCCTCGGCCAGAACTGTCGCACTAGTAGCGTATGGCAGCGAGGGCGGTTGGCTGTCGAGTCGTCCGACCAAGCAATATTCGTGACCCGGTCGCACAACCTTGCTCTTTATCTCAACGGCCAGTCCACCCGGTTGCTTCCGGAACACCCACCACGGTCCTTGCGTGATTGAGCAACGCTCGGCGATGAGGCTGTTCACGACAGAAGAGCCCCGCTCTAGTTGGATGATGGGGATTTCGAGCCGAGGCCACGTGGATAGGGCCACTTCACCCGGATAAAGAAGTTTCCCGCGGGGAAGCGGTTGGCGGCGGCCCTCCACCTTCGGGCGGAGATTCCGAAGTTCCTGACCAACTTGATTCTGCAACACCTGTAGTGACGTAAGATCAGGTAGCTTCAAATATGGACGCCAACCGCCGTCTGTCAGCCGCAGGAGAAGCTTCGGGTTAGTGACAGCCGTGAGTGGCTGCACACGTTCCACGGGTCGCATGCCCGAATTCTTGGGGAGAAATCCGCTGGAACGGACCAGATTGGCCGAGTGCTTGGCTCGGTTCAGCCAGGTTCGTGACTGACGTTCATTGGTCAGGTCGTCAACCAGGCGGGTGAGTGTCGATCGCACTAGATATGGGGAGTCCTCGTCGTCGCCTGAGAGCATTGCTGCTGCCACCTGACCGAGAAGACTCTGGTTGCTGCAGAAGATCTGGAAACGCTCGCTGTATCCGCCCGTACGCGAAGCCAGGCAAGCCCCCAGGGCGTGGGGATTGCTGAGTAGCTCCGCGGTCAATACTGCACGCGATTCAAACAAAAGCTGCGCCAACTGCCGTTGGAGATCAGCCGGTATGACGGCGTGTGTGATTGGCCAAGCGATGATGTTGAAGTTGGCCGCAAAGCCTCCCTTCGGTTCAGCCCCGCCGTAGTCGGCTGCGAATCGCTCGAACCACCGCTTTATGCGTTGGCGGTTGGTGGTCACGCTCCAACCTGGCCCACTTTCCCATCCCGGTGTCTTCTGGGCGAGGAGTGGCCAATACTCATCTCCAGCATATTCATAGCCGATCTCAGCTGCGTAAACCACAAAGGGCAACCACCAGGTGCGGGAGCGAGTATCGAGTCCCTGCCCGACAGCCCCACGCACAGCGGCTCGAAGCAACTCGAAGTCGCTAGTGCTGAGGTTGTGCTCCAGCGCAAATACGGGAGCCGCCGGCCGGAGGGCCTGGCGATGTTCGTGAAGCGTTCGGAAGTGGTCATGCAGCCGCTTGTGCAGGTACTTGAGGACCTCTACCGAACCGTCACGCGCCATCCCCTCCATGGGCTGGTGCCACCTCTCTTGGGTCTCGCATCGCCGTAGAGACAGTGTCCGACAGAGCACCGACACCTGGGGCAGCGTCGTGCAAGATCGGTCACGTCCATGGACATGGTGTACCGCGGACTATCGAGGCCGTGGCCGATGGGGTGGTTTGAGAGCGCATGCGGGTGGTGTCGGGTATAGAGCAGTGGTCATCGGCTGAGCCTTGGGGAAGACGCTTCAGGATCTCCGAAGGAGGCCCTCCGATGACCGCTCTGCATAGTGTCTCGTTTCCTGCGCTGCTACAGCGGCTGAGCGCGTGACGAGGTCTGTCCAGCACTGCTGACCGAGCACTCTCCCTACCGAGTTGGGAACCCACTTTCCTTGCATTATTCCTCGATGCCTGCTGCCCTCGTGCGCCTCCGTCCAAGCACCAAGGACGAAGCTGCCTTGCCCCGTCTCTACCGCCCCGAGGAGATCAGCGAAGCCCTCGGCTGCTCTGCCTGGTGGGTCAAGGATCGCGCCCGGCGCAGCCTCATTCCGCATGTCCGCGTCGGCCGCGCATACCGCTTCACCGCCGAACATCTTGCCGAGATCGTCCGCCTGAACGAAGAGCGCCCGACACGAGCCCCTGGCGGCGCTGCGGTCGATGTACCCGCGACAAGGCCTTCCGCTGTTCGAGCCCGCGCCTCCCAGCCTCGTCGGCCTGCCGCCGACTTGACGACAGGGCGTCTGCAGGCCCGCCCGCCGCGTCGTATCCGGTACGAGTCCATCGCGTATCGAGCCCGCGCAAGCCACAAGCCATGAGCAGGGGGAGGTACACGGAAGTTGGGTTTCGCGGAGAGGCGCGGAAACTACTGGCGCGGTCGGTACAAGATCGCGCCAGGCAAGCACCTCACGGTCATCGATGAGAGCGGCAAGGCGATCAGGTTTGCCACCGAGGGCGAGGCCCAACGTGTCGCGACCGACGCCGAGAACAGATTCAGACATGGCGACTGGCGCGATCCGTCGATTGGACGTGAGACCTTCGGCGCGTACGCGAACCGCTGGTATGAAGCCCAGGACCTGGCGGCCTCGACGATGCAGAACTATAAGCGCCACATCGAGGAGCATCTGCTCCCCGAGTTCGAGGACAAGGAGCTTGCCGGCATTGTGCGCACCGACGTCGACCTGTGGGAGAAGAAGGAGAAGGCCGCCTACGCGGTCTCCAGCGTCAAGACCTGGCGCTCCACCCTCCACGTGATCTTCGAGGACGCGATCGACGAGGGCCTGATCGCGTCGAACCCGGCGGCCAGGCGGCGCGGGCGCGGCAAGCGCGCGGGACGCTCCCGCGAGCGAGGGCCAGAGAAGGTCGTCACCGACGCTCTCGGCATCCTGCTGACTGCGGAGAGAGCCTCCCTGCTTTCTGGCCGCGACGACGAGTTCGTCGCCATCGTACTCAAGGGGTACACCGGTATGCGGTGGGGTGAAATTGTCGGCCTGGAGGCGGAGTTCGCCCGCCCCCGCTCCATCCGCATCGAGTGGCAATTGTACGAACTTGACACGGGCGAGTTGGTGCGGTGTCCACCCAAGGACGACAGTTACCGCGCTATCGACGCGATGGACTGGTTGTCGGCCCTGGTCGCCAACCATGTCGCACGCACGAAGTTGACGCCCTGTCCGTGTCACGGCAAGACCTACGTCTTCCGGGGGCAGGGCGCGGGTAGCACCGGCGGCCACCAGGGCACAAGGCTCGTCGATGTCGCTCGTCGTGCCGAAGTCTCCACCGGCACGGCGTCGAACGTCCTCAACCAACCCGATCGCGTTACCGAAGCCAAACGGGTCAAGGTAGAGCAGGCTATCGCCGACCTGGGGTTCGTGCGGGGCGGCATGGTGTCGGAGCGCCCTGCCCACTGGCGTCGAAACGGCTTCGCGACGTGGCTGTTCACCCCAGCGGTCTCCGGCTGGTATCCGAAAAAGGCACCGCAGGAGGCCCGCCCCGTACCGCTGCTCGGCGAGCCCTGGCCCGGCGTCCCGGTCCGAGGACGCGGAGCCGGCGACCGGGCTGACACTTGCTGGCTCCCGATCGCCAAGGGCCTAACACCCCACGGCCTTCGCCACACCCACCGAACCGTGATGGAGGACCTCGGCACCGAGAAGGTCCTCATGGACCAACGCATAGGCCACATCGACGGCTCGGTGTCGGCGCGCTACGCCCACGTCACCCCTGGCATGCGTGAACGCCTCGTGCTCGGCCTGACCGAGCAGTGGGAGACGGCGCTCGACGCTCGATTGGCCCTTTACCCGACGTCCCCGGTGCGCGTGCTCAACGATCTCCTGCGCACACGCGCGTCCATGGTCCAACCGAGTCGCCATCGGTCCGCACCCTGCTGCCCGTCATGGAGACCTGCAGACTCTGCCTGAATGCGGACTCACGATTCACGCGTCGCCGAAACGCGCCCCCCTCCCCGCGTCCGCGAGGGGATGTTCCGGTGACCGGTCCGTCGAGATCGGTGGGCTGGACTGTTCCCTGTGCCTGCAGGGGGTAGTCCCGGTGGTCCCGGCTTCGACCGAAGCCCGCTGGTCATCGCCGGCTTCGCGCTCGCAGGGAAGGAACCGAGTCGGGTATCGCTTCCCACTCGCCAGCCAGAGCCGGTGGAACACTCGCGTGCGCGACCGCTCACGGGCGTCGAGCATCCACGATCTCTGGGGATATCCCGGGGACTTTTCGGGGACTTTCACGTCTATCTCAGGGACTTCCCGGGGACTTTCCGCCGCGTAAGCAGGGAAGGCCCCGACAGCGCCGAAAGACACGAACGTGCTGGTCAGGGCCTGGTCCCTCAGCACTCGATGATGTTCACCGCCAGCCCGCCCCGGGCCGTCTCCTTGTACTTGACGCTCATGTCGGCGCCCGTGTCCTTCATGGTCTTGATGACCTTGTCGAGGGACACCTTGTGGGAGCCGTCGCCGCGCATGGCCATGCGGGCCGCGGTGACCGCCTTGACCGCGGCCATGCCGTTGCGCTCGATGCAGGGGATCTGGACGAGGCCGCCGACCGGGTCGCAGGTGAGGCCGAGGTTGTGCTCCATGCCGATCTCGGCCGCGTTCTCGACCTGTTCGGGGGAGCCGCCGAGGACCTCGGCGAGCGCGCCCGCCGCCATCGAGCAGGCCGAGCCGACCTCGCCCTGGCAGCCGACCTCGGCGCCGGAGATGGACGCGTTCTCCTTGAAGAGCATGCCGATCGCGCCGGCGGCGAGGAGGAAGCGGACGACCCCGTCCTCGTCGGCGCCGGGCACGAAGTTGATGTAGTAGTGCAGGACGGCGGGGATGATGCCGGCCGCGCCGTTCGTGGGGGCGGTGACCACCCGGCCGCCGGCCGCGTTCTCCTCGTTCACGGCCATCGCGTAGAGCGTGATCCACTCCATGGCGTGGGCCAGCGGGTCGCCCTCGGCGCGGAGCTGGCGCGCGGTCACGGCGGCCCGGCGCTTCACCCGGAGGCCGCCCGGCAGGATGCCCTCGCGGGACATGCCGCGGGAGACGCACGCCTGCATCACCCGCCAGATGTCCAGCAGGCCCTCGCGGATCTGCTCCTCGGTGCGCCAGGCCCGCTCGTTCTCCAGCATCAGCGCGGAGATCGACAGACCCGTGTCCTTCGTCAGGCGCAGCAGCTCGTCGCCCGTGCGGAAGGGGTACTTCAGGACCGTGTCGTCCAGCACGATGCGGTCCGCGCCGACCGCGTCCTCGTCGACGACGAACCCGCCGCCGACCGAGTAGTACGTCTTGGAGAGGAGTTCGGCCCCGGACGCGTCGTGGGCCCAGAGGGTCATGCCGTTCGCGTGGTAGGGAAGCGCCTTGCGGCGGTGCAGCTTGAGGTCGTCGTCGAAGGAGAACGGGATCTCGTGCTCGCCGAGCAGGGACAGGCGCTTCGTGGTCCTGATCGTCTCGATGCGGTCGTCGGCCGTCTCCACGTCCACCGTGCGCGGCGAGGCGCCCTCCAGGCCGAGCAGCACCGCCTTCGGGGTGCCGTGGCCGTGGCCGGTCGCGCCCAGGGAGCCGTACAGCTCGGCGCGTATGGAGGCGACGGAGGGCAGCAGGTCCTCGTTGTGCAGGCGGCGGGCGAACATCCGGGCCGCGCGCATCGGGCCGACGGTGTGGGAGCTCGACGGGCCGATGCCGATCGAGAACAGGTCGAAGACCGAGATGGCCACGGGAACTCCTTGGAAAAGGGCGGGGGCACACGCCGTCGGGTGCCCCCACCAGGGAACTACTTGTTCAGACCGGGGTAAAGCGGGTGCTTCGCCGTCAGTGCCTCGACCCGGGCCCCGAGGGCCGCCGCGTCGTAGGACGGCTTCAGCGTCTCGGCGATCACGTCCGCGACCTCGGCGAAGTCCTCGGCCGTGAAGCCGCGGGTGGCCAGCGCCGGGGTGCCGATCCGCAGACCCGAGGTGACCATCGGGGGCCGCGGGTCGTTCGGGACGGCGTTGCGGTTGACCGTGATGCCGACCTCGTGGAGGCGGTCCTCGGCCTGCCGGCCGTCCAGCTCGGACTCGCGCAGGTCGACGAGGATCAGGTGCACGTCCGTGCCGCCGGACAGGACGTTCACGCCGGCCTCGCGGGCGTCGGCGGCGGTGAGCCGCTCCGCCAGGATCCGCGCACCCTCCACCGTACGGCGCTGGCGCTCCTTGAAGTCCGCCGAGGCGGCGACCTTGAAGGAGACCGCCTTCGCCGCGATCACGTGCTCCAGGGGACCGCCCTGGAAGCCCGGGAAGACGGACGAGTTCAGCTTCTTCGCGAAGGCCTGCTTGGCGAGGATGATGCCGCCGCGGGGGCCGCCGAGGGTCTTGTGGGTAGTGGAGGTGACCACGTCCGCGTAGGGGACCGGGTTCGGGTGCAGCCCGGCCGCGACCAGGCCGGCGAAGTGGGCCATGTCGACCCACAGGTACGCCTCGACCTCGTCGGCGATCCGGCGGAACTCCGCGAAGTCCAGCTGCCGCGGGTACGCCGACCAGCCCGCGATGATCACCTTCGGGCGGTGCTCCTTGGCCAGCCGCTCCACCTCGGCCATGTCGACCAGGCCGGCGTCGTCGACGTGGTAGGCGACCACGTCGAACTGCTTGCCGGAGAAGTTCAGGCGCATGCCGTGGGTCAGGTGACCGCCGTGGGCGAGGTCCAGGCCGAGGATGGTGTCCCCGGGCTGGGCCAGCGCGAACAGGGCCGCCTGGTTGGCGGAGGCACCGGAGTGCGGCTGCACGTTGGCGTACTCGGCGCCGAACAGCTCCTTCACCCGGTCGATGGCGATCTGCTCGGTGACGTCGACGTGCTCGCAGCCGCCGTAGTAGCGGCGGCCCGGGTAGCCCTCGGCGTACTTGTTGGTGAGGACCGAGCCCTGCGCCTCCATGACCGCGAGCGGAGCGAAGTTCTCCGAGGCGATCATCTCCAGGGTGGACTGCTGGCGCACCAGTTCGGCGTCGACCGCGGCGGCTACCTCGGGGTCGAGCTCGTGCAGGGGCGTGTTCAGCGTATGCAAAGCGGACATCTGTTGTACGACTCCTAGGCCGGGGTCTGCGGCGGCTCTCAGCCGGCGGTGAAGGCGGTGTACTCGTCGGCGGAGAGCAGGTCGCCCGGCTCGTCCGTGACCCGCACCTTGAACAGCCAGCCGCCCTCGAAGGGGGCCGAGTTCACCAGGGACGGGTCGTCGACGACGTCCTCGTTGACCGCGGTGATCTCACCGGTGACCGGCGCGTACAGGTCGGACACCGACTTGGTCGACTCCAGCTCGCCGCAGGACTCGCCCGCGGTCACCGTGTCGCCGACCGCCGGGAGCTGGACGAAGACGACGTCACCGAGCGCGTTGGCCGCGTGCTCCGTGATGCCGACCGTCGCCACGCCGTCCTCGGCGGCCGTCAGCCACTCGTGCTCCTTGCTGTAACGCAGCTGCTGGGGGTTGCTCATGGCCTGAATTCTCCTGTACGCGGGGGAGTGCTGGTGAAGGGGGGGACTGCTGGGAACGTGCGTGACCTGCGGTGATGTGGGCGAGGTCACGCCGGTCGGCTGCGGTCGGCTGCGGTCGGCTGCGGTCGGCTGCGGTCGGCTCCGGACGGGTCCAGAAGGATCCGTCCGGCTCCGGACGGCTCCGGACCGGTCCGGTGGCGTCCGGCTACTTCTGGCGCTTGTAGAACGGCAGCCGCACGACCTCGTACGGCTCGTGGCTGCCCCGGATGTCCACGCCGACGCCCGCCGTGCCCGGCGCCGAGTGCGCCGCGTCGACGTACGCCATGGCGATCGGCCTGCCCAGGGTCGGGGAGGGGGCGCCCGAGGTGACCTCGCCGATCACCTCGCCGCCGGCGACCACCTGGTATCCGGCGCGCGGCACCCGGCGGCCCTCGGCGACCAGGCCGACGAGCACCCGCGGCGGGTTCTGCTCCGCACGGGCGGCGGCCTCGGCGAGCGCCGCGCGCCCCACGAAGTCGCCCTCCTTCTCGAACTTGACCACCCGGCCGAGCCCGGCGTCGAAGGGGGTGAGCGAGGTGGTGAGCTCGTGCCCGTACAGCGGCATGCCCGCCTCCAGCCGCAGCGTGTCCCGGCAGGACAGCCCGCACGGCACCAGGCCCACCGCGGAACCGGCCTTGGTCAGCGCCTGCCACAGCTCCACCGCGTGCTCCGGCTTCACGAACAGCTCGAAGCCGTCCTCGCCGGTGTAGCCGGTGCGCGCGATCAGCGCCGGGACGCCGGCGACGGTGCCGGGCAGCCCGGCGTAGTACTTCAGGCCGTCCAGGTCGGCGTCGGTGAGGGACGCGAGGATGCCCGGGGACTCGGGGCCCTGGACGGCGAGCAGCGCGTACGCGTCCCGGTCGTCGCGGACCTCGGCGTCGAACCCGGCGGACCGCTCCACGAGCGCGTCGAGGACGACCTGGGCGTTGGAGGCGTTGGCGACGACGAGGTACTCGGAAGCAGCGGCCTCCGTCTCGGCCAGCCGGTAGACGATCAGGTCGTCCAGGATGCCGCCGTCGGCGCGGCAGATCATGGTGTAGCGGGCCCGGCCCACGCCGACGGAGGCGATGTTGCCGACCAGGGCGTGGTTCAGCAGGGCGGCGGCCTGCGGCCCGGTCACGGTGATCTCGCCCATGTGGGAGAGGTCGAAGAGCCCGGCCCGGGTCCGTACGGCGACGTGCTCGTCGCGCTCGGAGCCGTAGCGCAGGGGCATGTCCCAGCCGGCGAAGTCGGTCATGGTCGCGCCGAGCGAGCGGTGCAGGGCGTCGAGCGCGGTACGGCGGGGTGCGGAGGAATCGGTACTGCTCATCGGTCGGTCGTCTCCCGAAGGTCCCAAGGGCATGACAGGCGAGGGCTGTCCTCCCCATCTGTCATCGGAACCTGAGAGGTTCGCCCTGACCACGGACGTGATCACGGCTTGCACCTTGGGTGGAGCCACTGACACAGCGGCCCGCTTTTCAGATGTGCCTCGCCCGCGCGGTAACGGGGCCTGAGAGATTCAAGGGAGGGACTTGCTCCTTCGGCGCCCCAGCGAAGACGGCTGGGGACTCTCCCGCGCGGATTCAAGCGGCCGGTATGCAGTTGGCGCGGACATCATTGCACGCCGCCCGGGGCCGTGGCAGGCCGGACCTGCCCCTCCGTTCTGTGACGGGCCTGTGGCAGAACGCGTACGGAACCGCGAGGCACCGTGCATTACCTTCTCTTTACGTTAAGTGGGGAGAACCTTTCCTGAACCCCCAGGGAGGACGGTCACGGTGACAAGGACCACGGCATTCGCGACGACGACGGGCATCGCCCTGCCCCAGCAGCCGACGGCCCCGGCCCGCGAGCGGCGCGGCGAGGTCCCCGCACCGGTCGTCCGCGATCTGCGCGACCGCGCCGGGCACAGCCCGCACGGCCTGCTCTTCGGCCCCCGGGACCTGGTGGTGGTCACCGGGCTGCCCGGCAGCGGCAAGTCCACGCTGATGCACCGCACCGTCCAGGGCATCCGCATCGACTCCCAGGACACCCGCGACCGCTGGGACGCCCGGCTGGCCCGGCTCCTGCCGTACGCCGCCTACCGCCCGCTGGTCCGCCTCGCCCACTACGCCGGGCTGCGCCGGGCCCTGGGCACCGGTGAGGGCGTGGTCGTGCACGACTGCGGGACCCAGGCCTGGGTGCGGGACTGGCTGGCCCGGGCGGCCCGCCGCCGCGGCGGCACCCTGCACCTGCTGCTCCTCGACGTCACGCCGGGCACGGCGCTGGACGGCCAGCGCGAGCGCGGCCGGGGCGTCTCCCGGTACGCCTTCCTGCGCCACCGCCGGGCGGCCGGGCGGCTGCTGCGCGCGGCGGAGAAGGGGAAGCTGCCCGAGGGCGTCGGCTCGGCGGTCCTCCTCGACCGGGACGCGGCGGACGTACTGCGCCGGATCGCCTTCGCGCGCTGAGCGCCCGAAGGCGGCCCGAACCGGCTGGTGGGGTGGCTTTGTCGGTGTCACCCGCTAGCCTTTCCAGCCTCAGCAGCGGTTTCCAGCAGGCGGTAGGCAGATGGACTTCCCGGCGGACATTCCCGCGGACTTCCCGGCACAGGCGCACCCCCACCCGCACGGCGGGTGGCCCGGCAACGAACTGGAGGAGGTCCTGTCGGCCTCCCTCGGCATGCCCGCGGCGGCGGGCCGGCTCATCGAGGTACTGGGCCGGAGCTTCCTGTGGATCCCGCTGCCCGAGGGCGGCGGCCCGCACAGCGGCCCGCTGGACCTGCCCACCACGCAGATCGAGGGCCAGGTGTACGTGCCGGTCTTCAGCTCCGAGGAGCAGTTCCGTCAGGTGGCCGGCTCCCACCTGTCGTACACGATCGCCCCGGCGGTCGAGTTCGCCCGCGGGCTGCCCCCGCAGGTCGGCATCGCCGTGAACCCCGGGGGAGTGGTCGGGGTCCCGCTGCCGCCGGAGGCGGTCGCCCAGCTCTGCCGGGCCGGCCGCACCGTGCTGGACGGCCCCGCCTCCGGCGGCCGGGTCCGCCTCTTCGAACCGGACTGGCAGGACGACCCGATGGACTTCCTGGCCGCGGCGTCCGCGGAGTTCGCGGCGATCGGCGTGGTCGCCTCGGCCCGCCGCTGCCTCGCCGCGGTCGAGACGGCCGACCCGGTGATGTTCGTGGGCGTCGAACTCTCCCAGTGGGAGGGCGACTTGCGTGCCCTGCCCCTGGAGGCCCTCGGCAAGGCGCTGGGCCGCGCCCCGGTGCGCTGGCCGGTGAACCTGGTCCTGCTCGACGTGGCGGACGACCCGGTGGGCCACTGGATGCGGGAGAACGTCCGGCCCTTCTACCAGTACGGCCACTGAAACGTGCCCCGTCAGGGGCGCGGGGAACTGCGCGAAGTACCACGACGGACCCGCACCCGCCGACGGACCGGCAGTCCCCGCCCCCTGGGCGCATAAGCTGTCTCCAAACGCGGGGCGCCCTCCAGACGCGGGGCACCAGATGAAGGGGCGGTAACACGTGAGCGCCAGCGGCACCGCGGCGACCGGACAGGTCGAGCACATGCTGCGCCAGGTAACCCCCGGGCGCTACGACGCCTACGAGGCACTCCTCCGCGCCCTCGCCACGCCCTCCTCCGGCCAGATCTGGATGCTGCTCTGGCACGGCCAGGCCGGCTCCCCCGACGCCCAGTACGGGAACATGGAGGTCGAGGGCCACGGCTACGCCCCCTGCGTGACCTCGGCCCAGGAGCTCTCCGCGAGCGGCTGGAACCGCTCGTACGAGGTGGTCGACGGCATCGACGTGGCCCGCACGCTCTACCCCGACCACTTCGGCCTCTGGCTCAACCCGCACGCCCCCGGCGGCGGCGTCGGCATCCCCTGGCTGGACCTGCGCCGCATCGCCACCGGCCTGGACCGTCAGCCGGCCGGCCCGCTGCGGCTCGCCGAACCGGCCATCGAGGTCCCGCAGTTCTACGCCCTGCTCACGCAGAACGCCCACCGCACCCCCGCGGTCCGCTCGCTGCGCCGCGCCTGGGTGCAGCCGGCCCTCGGGGCGCCGTACCTCGCGATCGGCCTGGACGTGTACGACACCTCGCCGCCGGCCGTCGACTCGGTGCGGGGGATGATGCAGCAGTCGATCGGGGCGGTGCCGGACGGACTTCCGGTGTCGACGGTCGCGATGACCGACGAGTACGACCCGGTCGTGATGTGGATGCGGGCGACGGCACGGCCGTTCTACGACCGCGAGGCCCACGCGGCGCTGCCGCCCGCGCCGGTGACGGGGTACGGGTATCCACCGGCCCAGGGCGGCTACTGACCCTCACCGCACCCGCCTTCGCGCCTTCCGGCCGAGGGGCGAGCGGCGTGACCTGGGTCACGTGCCTGCCGGTGGTGATTGAATGGCGAGACCTGCCTCCGGGGGGAGTCTCTGCGCGTAGATGAGGGGCTTTGGGTAGGTGACGCGGTGATGCGTCACCTTTGTCCCTGTCCGGCAGGCGTTACCCGTCGTTCGGATAACGAAACGCCTTGCTCGTATCACGGTTGCGCATCCATTCACCGCCAAGTCTGGCAACCAGTCGCCACGGCGTTGAAGACTCGCGCCCTATGGGGTGTTCAACCCTGCCCAGCAGAGAGCGATCATGCCGCTACCAGCGGCAAGTGCAAGCCGGCTACCGCCGGTTGAGAGGGGTCCCTGCCAGATGACGGCACCATTGCACGAGCCGACCGCGGAAGCGGCCCCGAGCGCGGCCGAAGAAGCGGCGGCTGCCACCGCCGGCGACAAGGCCGTGCAGGGGCGTTCCCTGGGCCGGATCGCCTGGGAGCGCCTCAAGCGCGACAAGCTCGCCCTCGCGGGCGGCATAGTCGTGCTCCTCCTCATCCTGGTCGCCGTCCTCGCCCCAGTGATCGCCAACCTGATCGGGCAGGATCCGGACACCTTCCACGAGAGCCTGATCGACCCTCTGTTCGGCACCCCCACGGGGTCGTTGGGCGGCATCAGCGGCGACCACCTGCTCGGCGTCGAGCCCGTCAACGGCCGCGACATCTTCGCGCGGATCCTCTACGGTGCCCGGATCTCGCTGCTCGTCGGCTTCCTGTCCGCGATCGTCGCCGTCGTGCTCGGCACCGTCCTCGGCATCCTGGCCGGCTTCTTCGGCGGCTGGGTCGACTCGACGATCAGCCGCGTCATGGACGGTCTGCTGGCCTTCCCGCAGCTGCTCTTCATCATCGCGCTGGTCTCCGTGATGCCGAACGAAATGCTGGGGCTGAGCGGTTCCAGCGTGCGGGTCTTCGTGATGATCCTGGTCATCGGCTTCTTCGGCTGGCCGTACATCGGACGCGTGGTGCGCGGACAGACCCTCTCGATGCGCGAGCGGGAGTACGTCGAGGCCGCCCGATCCCTGGGTGCCGGGCGCTTCTACATCCTGTTCAAGGAACTGCTGCCCAACCTGGTCGCGCCGATCATCGTGTACACGACGATGATGATCCCCACCAACATCCTCACCGAGGCGGCACTCAGCTTCCTGGGCGTGGGCGTCAAGCCGCCCACGTCCTCCTGGGGGCAGATGCTCTCCACCGCGATCGACTACTACGACTCGGACCCCATGTACATGGTCGTCCCCGGCGTGGCGATCTTCATCACCGTTCTGGCCTTCAACCTCTTCGGCGACGGCGTGCGAGACGCGCTGGACCCGAAGGGCTCCCGCTGAACCGCCTTACCCCAAGCGTCCCGTGCCATCTACACGGGGTCTCTCATCAAATCCGGAGGATCCGAGATCGTGACTACCCAACGCGCCTCAGGGCGGCGTAAGCAGGCGTTTGCCGCTGCTGCCGCGGTCGCCGGCATGCTGGCCTTGGCAGCGTGCGGCGGCGGCAAGAGCGACGACGGTGGTTCGAAGACCGGCGCCGCCGGCTTCGACGCGGCGAACAACAAGGTCGCCCAGGCCTCGCTGGTCAAGAAGGGCGGCGAGCTGAAGTTCGTCTCCGCTCAGGACGCCGACTTCTGGGACACCACGCGCGGTTACTACGGCTTCATGTGGGACTTCTCGCGCTACTACAGCCGTCAGCTGCTCACCTTCAAGACCGAGCCGGGCGCCGCGGGCGCCGAGCTGACGCCCGACCTGGCCACCGACATGGGACAGGTCTCGGCCGACGGCAAGACGTACACGTTCCACCTGCGTGACGGGATCACGTGGGAGGACGGCAAGACCATCACCTCCCAGGACATCAAGTACGGCATCGAGCGGGTCTGGGCCCAGGACGTGCTGTCCGGCGGTCCGATCTACCTCCAGCAGATGCTCGACCCCAAGGGCACCTACAAGGGTCCCTACAAGGACACCTCGAAGGACAAGCTCGGCCTGAAGGCGATCTCCACGCCCGACGCCAAGACGATCGTCTTCCACCTGCCCACGGCGAACTCGGACTTCAAGCAGGTCCTCGCCATGGTCTCGGCGTCCCCGGTCCGCCAGGACAAGGACACCAAGGCGAAGTACACGCTGCACCCGTTCTCCTCCGGTCCGTACAAGTTCCAGTCGTACAGCCCGGGCAAGAAGCTGGTGCTGGTCCGCAACACCAACTGGAAGGCGTCCTCGGACCCGGTGCGCAAGGCGTACCCGGACACGATCTCGCTGACGATCTCCTCGAACCAGTCCGACATGGACCAGCGTCTGATCAACGGCGACTACGACATCGACGCCGGCCAGACGGGTCTGGGTCCGCAGGGCCGCACCATCGCCCTGAAGGAGCACAAGGCCAACCTGGACAACCCGGTCTCCGGCTTCATCCGTTACGCGGTCTTCCCGCAGAACGTGAAGCCGTTCGACAACATCGAGTGCCGCAAGGCGGTCATCTACGCGGCCGACCACGTGTCGCTGCAGACCGCGCGCGGTGGCCCGATCGCCGGTGGTGACATCGGCACCAACATGCTCCCGCCCGCCATCACCGGTGGCGAGGGCCAGAAGTACGACCCGTACGGGATCTCCGGTGCCAACAAGACCGGCAACGACGACCTGGCCAAGAAGGCGCTGAAGGCCTGCGGTCAGCCGAACGGGTTCAAGACCACCATCGCCGTCCGCAACAACAAGCAGCAGGAGGTGGCCACGGCCACGTCCCTGCAGGCGGCGCTGAAGAAGGTCGGCATCCAGGCCGACATCTACCAGTACGACGGTTCGCAGAGCTCCGGCATCATCGGCTCCCCCTCGAACGTCGCGAAGAAGAAGCTCGGCATCATCATCATGGGCTGGGGCGCGGACTTCCCGACCGTCCAGGGCTTCGGTGCCCCGCTGTGGGACAGCAACTACATCCTGCAGAGCGGTAACAACAACTTCGCCATGATCAAGGACAAGACGATCGACGGGTTGTTCGACCAGTACAACACCGCGCAGGACGAGTCGAAGAAGACGCAGATCGCCACGGAGATCAACCACAAGGTGACCGAGGGCGCGTACTACCTGCCCTTCACCTTCGAGCGACTCCTGAACTGGCGTTCCTCGCGTATCGCCAACGTGTACACGACGAACGCGTACAGCGGCTACTACGACTTCGTCAACATCGGTCTGAAGTCCACGAAGTAATCCCGGCACACCCGCCGTACGGCACGAAAGGCAGGTGAAGGCCGGCGCGGCGGGACCGCGGGCCACCGGAAGACCTCCGGGGGCCCGCGGTCCCGCGGCGGGCCGTTAGCTGTGCTCGCTTACCTCATCAGGCGGCTGTTCGCCGCCGCAGTGATGCTGGTGGTCATCATCCTGGTGGTCTTCTGCATCTTCTTCCTCGTCCCCAAGTGGGCGGGCGTGGACATCGCCACGAGTTTCGTGGGCAAGCAGGCCGACCCTCACGCCGTCGCGGCGGTGCGGGAGAAGCTGGGTCTGGGCGACCCGATCTTCGTGCAGGTCTGGCACTTCTTCAAGGGCATCTTCGTGGGCCGCACCTACGCGGCCGGCGGTGACATCACCCACTGTGCCGCGCCGTGCTTCGGCTACTCCTTCCGTAGCGAGCAGGCCGTCTGGCCGGTGCTGACCGACCGCTTCCCGGTGACCCTGGGTCTCGCGCTCGGCGCCGCCGTGCTGTGGCTGGTCTTCGGTGTCGCGGCGGGTGTGCTCTCCGCGCTCAAGCGGGGCAGCATCTGGGACCGCACGGCCATGGTGGTCGCGCTCGGCGGTGTGTCCCTGCCCATCTACTTCACCGGTCTGCTCTCGCTCGCCGTCTTCAGTTACGGGCTGAACTGGATCAACGGCCAGTACGTGCCGCTGGACCAGAGCTTCTCCGGCTGGCTCGGCGGCATGATCCTGCCCTGGATCACCCTCGCCTTCCTCTACGCCGCCATGTACGCCCGCATCACACGCGCCACCATGCTGGAGATCCTCGGCGAGGACTACATCCGCACGGCACGCGCGAAGGGCCTCAAGGAACACGTCGTCATCGGCAAGCACGCCATGCGCTCCACGATGACGCCGATCCTGACCATGCTCGGCATGGACCTCGGTGCTCTCATCGGCGGCGCCATCCTGACCGAGACGACGTTCAGTCTGCCGGGCCTCGGCCAGGCGGTGCTGACCGCCATCAAGAACCAGGACCTGCCCATCATCCTGGGCGTCACCCTGATCACTTCTCTCGCGGTGCTGATCGCCAACCTCGTGGTGGACATCCTGTACGCCGTGATCGACCCCCGAGTGAGGCTCTCATGACCGAACTGAGCAAGAGCGGTGCGGCCGTGGGCGAGCCCACGAGCGGCTCGCAGGCTCCGACGGCCTTCCTGGAAGTGCGCGACCTGAAGGTGCACTTCCCGACCGACGACGGCCTGGTCAAGTCCGTCGACGGGCTCTCCTTCCAGCTGGAGAAGGGCAAGACCCTCGGCATCGTGGGCGAGTCCGGCTCCGGCAAGTCGGTGACCTCGCTCGGCATCCTGGGCCTGCACACCGCCGGGCAGTACGGCAAGCGCAAGCCCCAGATCTCCGGCGAGATCTGGCTGGACGGCACCGAGCTGCTCAGCAGCCCGCCGGACGAGGTGCGCAAGCTCCGCGGCCGTCAGATGTCCATGATCTTCCAGGACCCGCTGTCGGCGCTGCACCCGTACTACACGATCGGCCACCAGATCGTGGAGGCGTACCGCATCCACCACAACGTCGACAAGAAGACCGCCAAGCGGCGCGCGGTCGAGATGCTCGACCGGGTGGGCATCCCCCAGCCGGACAAGCGGGTCGACAGCTACCCGCACGAGTTCTCCGGCGGTATGCGCCAGCGCGCGATGATCGCGATGTCGCTGGTCAACAACCCCGAACTGCTCATCGCGGACGAGCCGACGACCGCCCTGGACGTGACCGTCCAGGCGCAGATCCTCGACCTGATCCGGGACCTGCAGACGGAGTTCGGCTCCGCGGTCATCATCATCACCCACGACCTGGGCGTCGTCGCCGAACTCGCGGACGACATCCTGGTGATGTACGGCGGTCGCTGTGTGGAGCGCGGCCCGGCCGACAAGGTGTTCTACGAGCCCCGGCACCCCTACACCTGGGGTCTGCTCGGCTCGATGCCGCGCCTCGACCGTGAGCAGCAGGAGCGCCTGATCCCGGTGAAGGGCTCCCCGCCCTCACTGATCAACATCCCGTCCGGCTGCGCCTTCAACCCCCGCTGCCCGTACGCGGACGTCCCCAAGGACAACGTCACCCGCACGGTCCGTCCGGAGCTGACCGAGGTCGGCGGCCGGCACTGGGCCGCCTGCCACATGACGCAGGAGCAGCGGGAGCGGATCTGGACCGAAGAGATTGCGCCGAAGCTGTGAGCGAGAAACCCACCAAGGACGCGGCAGTGACCATTCCTGCGCAGAGCGACGGTGACGTCTCCACCCGGGGCGTCGCCCAGGGCGAGACCCTGCTCAAGGTGACCGGGCTCCAGAAGCACTTCCCGATCAAGAAGGGCCTGCTCCAGCGGCAGGTCGGTGCCGTGCACGCGGTCGACGGGCTGGACTTCGAGGTCAAGGCCGGTGAAACCCTCGGCGTCGTGGGCGAGTCCGGCTGCGGCAAGTCGACGATGGGCCGGCTGATCACCCGGCTGCTCGAACCGACCGGCGGCAAGGTCGAGTTCGAGGGCAAGGACATCACGCACCTCGGTGTCGGCGGCATGCGACCGCTGCGCCGCGACGTGCAGATGATCTTCCAGGACCCGTACTCCTCGCTGAACCCGCGCCACACCATCGGCACGATCATCGGAGCGCCCTTCAAGCTCCAGGGCGTGACTCCGGAGGGCGGCGTCAGGAAGGAAGTGCAGCGGCTGCTGTCGGTGGTCGGTCTCAACCCCGAGCACTACAACCGCTACCCGCACGAGTTCTCCGGCGGTCAGCGCCAGCGCATCGGCATCGCCCGCGCGCTCGCCCTGAAGCCGAAGCTGGTGGTGGCCGACGAGCCCGTCTCCGCCCTGGACGTCTCGATCCAGGCGCAGGTCGTGAACCTCATGGACGACCTCCAGGAGGAACTCGGCCTGACGTACGTGATCATCGCGCACGACCTCTCGGTCGTCCGGCACGTCTCGGACCGCATCGCGGTGATGTACCTCGGCAAGATCGTCGAACTGGCCGACCGGGACTCGCTGTACAAGGCGCCGATGCACCCGTACACCAAGGCGCTGATGTCGGCCGTGCCGATCCCGGACCCGAAGCGCCGCGGTCAGAAGAGCGAGCGCATCCTGCTCCAGGGTGACGTGCCGTCGCCGATCTCGCCGCCGTCGGGCTGCCGCTTCCACACCCGCTGCTGGAAGGCGACGGAGATCTGCCGGACGGCCGAGCCCGCGCTCGTCGAGCTGAAGCCCGGCCAGCAGGTCGCCTGCCACCACCCGGAGAACTTCGCCGACCAGGCCCCGCAGGACACCGTCCTGCTGACCGTGGCGAAGCAGGCCGCGGAACTGGTGGGCGAGGCGGCCCTGGAGGAGTCGGCGGAGACGTCGGCCGCGGTGGCCGCACTGGAGGCCGAGCACCAGTCGGACGCGGCGGCCGAGACCGCCGAGGAGTCCGCGGCCGAAGCCTCCGAGGACACCGGGACCGCGGAGGACGCCGAGTCTTCCGAGGGCACCGGGACCTCCGAGGCCGCCGAAGGCCCGGACGAGGGCACAGCCGAGGCACAGGAGTCACAGGAGCCAACCGGCAAGTAGCGCATGACACGACTTTGCAAAGTCATGTACATGTCTTAACGGGAGAGCGCAGAGTCGACCGTGTCCGTCCACTGACCGGCACGCTCGAAAGGGACGACTCATGCGCCTCTCCCGTTCGGCACGTCTGGCGGCCGTCGCAACCGCGACGGCCGCCTCCTTCGTCATAGCCGCCGCCCCCGCCCCCACCCCGGGCGCCGACGGCATCGGCGACCCCTACTTCCCGCAGCTCGGCAACGGCGGCTTCGACGCCCGCCACTACGACCTCGACGTGGCCTACGCCCCGGACACCGGCCGCCTCGACGGCCGTGCCACCCTCACCGCCCGCGCCACCCAGAACCTCTCCGCCTTCGATCTCGACCTCCAGAGACTGGAGGTCACGAAGGTCGAGGTGAACGGCAGACGCGCCCAGTTCACCAGGACCGGCGACGAGATCACCGTCACCCCGCGGGACGCGCTGCGCAAGGGCCGCGACTTCACCGTCTCCGTCACCTACGGCGGGATCCCCGAACCCCTCAACGGCCCCATCGTGTTCGGCTCCGACTACGGCTGGATGAAGACCCCCGACGGCGTCTTCGTCGCCTGCGAGCCCAACGCGGCCTCCACCTGGTTCCCGTCCAGCGACCACCCCTCCGACAAGGCCACCTACGACATCCGGATCAAGGCGCCCGAGGGCCTGACCGGGGTCTCCAACGGCCGGCTGGTCTCGACGTACGACAAGGGCGGCTCGACGTACACGCACTGGCGCGAGTCGAGGCCGATGGCGACCTACCTCGCCACCGCCACCATCGGGAAGTTCGACGTGAAGACCGGGAGGACCCCCTCCGGGATCCCGATCTACGTGGCCATCGACCCGACCCTGGCGAACAGCAACAGCGTCGACGTCTACGCCGTCACCGCCGCCGCCACCGACTACTGGCAGCAGCTCTTCGGGCCCTACCCCTTCGAGGAGACCGGGGCCATCGTCGACGACATGCCGGAGGCCGGGTTCTCACTGGAGGTGCAGAGCAAGCCGGCCTACTCGGCGGTGCGCAACGAGACCACGATCGTGCACGAGCTGGCCCACCAGTGGTTCGGCGACTCGGTGAGCGTGGCGCAGTGGAAGGACATCTGGCTCAACGAGGGCTTCGCCACCTACGCCCAGTGGCTGTGGGCGGAGCACCAGGGCACCCGCTCGGCCCACGACTCCTTCCTGGCCGGCTACAACTCCAGGGCCGCCGACAACCCCTTCTGGCAGACCGTCGTCGCCGACCCGCAGCGCGACACCATGTTCGCCTCGGCCGTCTACCAGCGCGGCGCGATGACCCTCCAGATGCTGCGCGAACGCATCGGCGACACGGCGTTCTTCAAGCTGCTCCCGGCCTGGACGAAGCTGCACCGCTACGGCAACGCCGACACCGCCGACTTCATCCGCCTCGCGGAGAAGATCTCCGGTCAGCAGCTCGACGACCTGTTCCAGACGTGGGTGTTCAGCACAGGGAAACCCGCCCTTCCCGCCCAGTAGGCCTGGCTTTGTAAGGTTCATGCACCCTGGCAGGTCACAATGTCAGGGTGCAGCTCCAGCAACTCTTCTCTCCCTCCGTCCAGCACACGCTCGACGTCATCGGCATCTTCGTGTTCGCCATCTCCGGCGCGCTGCTGGCCGTCCGCAAGAACTTCGACGTCTTCGGCATCGGAGTGATGGCCGAGGTCACCGCACTGGGCGGAGGGATCTTCCGGGACGTGATCATCGGGGCCGTCCCCCCGGCCGCCTTCACCGACCTCGGGTACTTCATCACCCCGCTGATCGCCGCCCTGGTGGTCTTCTTCCTGCATCCGCACGTGGAGCGGATCCAGTCGGCGGTCCTGGTCTTCGACGCGGCCGGCCTCGGCCTGTTCGCGGTCAGCGGCACGACGAAGGCGTACTCCTACGGCCTCAACCTCACCGCCTCCGCCGCCCTGGGGCTCGCCACCGCGGTCGGCGGCGGCGTGCTCCGGGACGTGCTCGCCAACGAGGTTCCCTCGCTGCTGCGCTGGGACCGCGACCTGTACGCGGTCCCGGCGATCGTCGGGGCGACGACGGTGGTGCTGTGCATCCACTACGACGCGCTGACCCCGCTCACCAGCGGGCTCGCGGTCGTCACCGCTTTCGTACTGCGCCTGCTCGCGATGCGGTACCACTGGCGAGCGCCGCGTGCGTGGAACCGGCGTTCGACGGTTCGGGAGGAGTAGTCCCGGCCCCGGCGTGGCTCTGGCCCATGTTGAGGGTGAGCCACTCGAAGACCGTCGTCACCTGGGGCCGCCACAGCGCCATGTTGTGGCCGCCGTCGCTGCGCGGCAGGTACACCACGTGCACGGTGGTCGGCGCCTTGGCGATCTGTTCGAGCGCCACCCCGGCCTGGTAGCCGTCACCGGACTCGCCGGAGAGGTAGAGCGCGATCCGGGGCGGGGTGGCCGCCTTCCGCAGCAGCAGGTAGGGGTTGTTCTGCTCGCGCAGGGGCACGCTCTGCGCGGCGAGCGAGTTGCGCTCGCCGATCGGGTCGTTGTAGCCGGACAGGCTGACCGCGGCCCGGTAGCGGTCCGGGTGGGCGACGGCCAGCTTGACCGCGCAGTGCGCGCCGGCCGAGTAGCCGGCGGTGGCCCAGTCCGCCGGGGCGGGGGCGGCCCGGAAGTTGTCGGTCACCATCTTCGGGACGTCGATGCTCAGCCAGCTGTCCGCGTTGACCGTGCCCGGGATGTTGGCGCAGCCGGTGTCCACGCCGGCCAGCAGATTGGTGCGCGGCGCGACCAGGATGAAGGGTGCGACCCTGCCGCTCCTCATCAGCGGTTCCAGCTGGGCGGTCACCTTCATCGAGCCGAACCAGGCCTTGGCCGAGCCGGGGTAGCCCGGCAGCAGCTCCACGACCGGGAACTTGTGGTTCCGGTACTTGGGCTCGTCGTACTGGGGCGGCAGCCACACGTAGACCTCGGCGTTCACTCCGGAGATCCGGCCCTTGAGCTGGGTGACCCGAACTCCGCGCATGCCCGGTCCGCTTGCCGCCGCGAAGGACTGCCTCACCTTGGGCAGCGTCTTCAGCGCTATGCCGCCGGTGCCGTCCTGGCCGAGGTTCGCGGCCTGCTGGACGTGGTTGCCGGTACCGAGGAGGTCCGCCCAGTTGTCGTACAGGTTGTTCTCGTTGTTGACCAGCACGAAGATCAGCGTCACGGCCGTGGCCTGGGCGAACAGGAGCATCAGGACCCGGGCCGCGGCGCGGAAGGCCTTGGGTCCGCGCATCCTCGACCACAGGACGAGCGGCAGTATGAGGGCGACCACGGACAGCACGATGGTCGTGTAGAGGAACGGAGTCCCGGTGAGGCTCATGTCCCCATAGAGGGGAATCAGGGGCCCCGGGTTACGGACGTGTCCGGACACTTACCTAGAAATTGCCGGAACCTCACTCGGTGGAGGGATCCCTTACCGGACGGCCCACTGGTGCGTGGATCACAAAAGCTACCGCTTAGTAATCACCTCTTGTACTGTTCAGGCATGCCAGAAGCAGCATCCACGCGGGCCGTGATCGGCGACAGCGAGTTCGACCGCGACACCGCGGTCACCCGGCGCGCTCCCGGCGTCTACGACATCGACCTCTCGGCCGGCTGGACCATCATCAACGCCGTGAACGGCGGCTACCTCCTGGCCGTGCTCGGCCGGGCGCTCGCGGACGCGCTGCCGCACCCGGACCCGTTCACGATCTCCGCGCACTACCTGACCGCGTCCCGGCCGGGCCCGGCCGTGATCCGCACGGACACCGTCCGCACCGGCCGCACCCTCTCCACCGGCCAGGCCGCGCTCCTCCAGTACGACGACGAGGGCAACGAGGTCGAACGCATCCGCGTCCTCGCCTCCTACGGCGACCTCACCGCCCTTCCCGACGACGTCCGGACGGTGGCGACCCCGCCCGCGATCCCGCCCATGGAGCACTGCTTCGGCCCGGAAGACGGCCCGGCCCCGGTCGACGGCAGCTCCGCCATCACCGACCGCCTGATGCTCAAGCTGGACCCCGCCACCCTCGGCTGGGCCCTCGGCGCCCCCTCCGGCAAGGGCGAGATGCGCTCCTGGTTCGGTCTCGCGGACGGCCGTGACGCCGACCCGCTCTCCCTTCTGCTGGCGGTGGACGCGCTGCCGCCGACCGCGTTCGAGATCGGCCTCAAGGGCTGGGTCCCCACGGTCGAACTCACCGTCCACGTCCGCCACCGGCCCGCCCCGGGCCCGCTGCGCGTCTCCGTCACCACCCGCAACCTGGCCGGCGGCTTCCTCGAGGAGGACGCCGAGGTCTGGGACAGCGCGGACCGACTGGTCGCCCAGTCACGGCAGTTGGCCCGGGTCCGGCTCGGCTGACCACCCCGTTCTGTCACGGGCCTGTACCAGCGGGTAGGGCGCACCTCTCGGCGAAGGGGCAGGTCAGGGCGTTTTCTTGAGGCGCCCTTTACCCGAATCACAGGCTGGGGACAGGGCGGGCCCAAGTACGCCCTAAGCGCCGTTGGTTGAGTGCCACGCCTCAGGACTCCCTCATCCTTTACGGAGCTGTCTCTCATGAAGCGTGCACGTCTCGTCCCCGCGGTCGCCCTGCTCGCCCTCACCCCGCTGCTGCTGACCGCGTGCGGCTCAAGCGACTCCTCGTCCTCCGGCAGCGGCAACTCCGGCCAGTCGCAGTCCTGTCAGGCGCCGTCCGGGATGCCGACCGGCAACGCCTCCGGCATGCCGAGCGGCGCTCCCTCCGGCGCCCCCACGGGCAACTCCACCGTCAAGCCGACCGGCACCCCCACCGGCATGCCGAGCGGCGGCCCCGGCGGCCAGGGCGGTGGCCCCGGCGGCGGTCAGGGCGCCGGCGGCTGCGGTGGCGGCCAGGGCGGCCCCGGCGGGGGCGGTGCGGCGCCCAGCGGTGCGCCGACCGCGCAGGCGACCAAGAGCTGACCGCGGAAGTCGTACGACAGGGGCGGCGCGTCCGGCGAACGGGCGCGCCGCCCCTGTGCGTCACGGCTCCTGGTCCAGCCAGTGCTGCCTGCCTAGGCTGATCAGCCGCAGCTGCCGGGTGGCGACCTGGACGACGCGCTGCCGCTCCGCCTCCGAGGGGTCGGGGGACTCCAGGGTCTCCAGGAACAGGGAGGCGGTGATGAGCATCTGGTCCACGTAGAGGTGGGCGAGCATCAGCAGGTCGTCGTCGCCCCAGCCCGCGGCCTCCGGGTCCTTGGCCAGCTCGGTCTTGACCTCCTCGGCGAACCGGGCGAGCTGGGCCCGGATCGCCTCCCGCACCGGCTGCACCCCGCCGTGCCGCTCCCGGGCGATGAACCGGACGTGCGCCGGGTGCGCGGAGACATGGCCGGCAATCAGCTGGACGGCCCGGGTGATGCGCTCCTCGCCGGCCGTGGCGACCGTCGTGCGGACCATCGGATGCAGGCTGCCGAGCGCCTCGTCGACGAGGGCGACGCCGAGGTCCGCGGTGGAGCGGAAGTGCCGGTAGAACGCGGTCGGGGCGACACCCACGGCCCGGGTGACCTCGCGCAGTCCCAGGCTGCTCAGGCTCTGCTCCTCCAGCAGGGCGAGCGCCGCGTCCAGGAAGGCCTGGCGCGTCTTCTGCTTCTGGGCCTGTCGGATGCCGAGGGTGTGACTCATGTCATCCAGTTAACAACTGTTCTCCGGAATTGAAAAGCCGTGCGGGTTGCTAGACTCAAAGTCAGTGAACAACTGTTACTACAACCGTTCACCCAAATGTAACGGAGGGGGATCCACCCCATGCTGTTCCTCGTCGCCGCACTCATGCTGCTCGGCGTGGTGCTGGGCACCGTGGCCCACGCACCGCTCGACGTCACCGCCGGGCTGGCCGCCGTGATCGCCGTCTGGCTGGCCGTCTTCGCGCTCCGCGAGCGCCTCGCCCGCCGCCGCGCCTCGGCCAACTGACCGTCCACCACGACTCCCAGGAGCTGAGTCATGCTGCACCTCACCGCCCCGGCCGCCACCCGCCCGGAAACCCGCACCCGCACCCGTGACGCCGACGGCATGGCCGTCGCCTCCTTCATCCTCGGCCTCCTCGGCCTCCTCGTCCTCAACATGTTCCTCGGCCCCATCGCCATCGTCCTGGCCCTCGTCGCCCTGTGGCGCGGCACCGGCCGCAAGGGCCGCGCCTACCTGGGCCTGACCCTGGGCATCGCCGACCTCGCGGTCCTCGCCATCGCCATGGAGATGTCGAACACGGTCTCCTGGAGCCTGTAGAGGGATCGTTGTGAGCCCCGCGAGGGGCAGCGCCCCGTCAGGGGCGCGGGGCTGTGCTGAATGTGCGGCTCTGCCGCGTGGGCGCGACCGGCCCCGCACGGCCGGAAGTGACCCACCGGCCCGAGCCGGCCACGGCGCCCCTCGGTTCTGCGGCGGAGCCCCCACGTAGAATCGACCCCACCATGGCCTACCTCGACCACGCAGCCACGACCCCGATGCTCCCGGAAGCGGTGGAAGCGCTCACCGCCGCCCTCCGCGTCAGCGGCAACGCGTCCTCCTTGCACGCCTCCGGCCGCAAGGCCCGCCGCACGGTCGAGGAATCAAGGGAGACCCTCGCGGAAGCGCTCGGCGCCCGCCCCAGCGAGGTCGTCCTCACCTCCGGCGGCACCGAGGCCGACAACCTCGCGGTCAAGGGCCTCTACTGGTCCCGCCGCGACGCCGACCCGGCCCGCACCCGCATCCTCGCCAGCCCCGTCGAACACCACGCGGTCCTGGACGCCGTCGACTGGCTCGGCGAACACGAGGGCGCCACGGTGGAGTACCTCCCCGTCGACAGCTACGGCCGGGTCCACCCCGAGGCGTTGCGCGAGGCGGTCGAACGCAACCCCGACGACGTGGCCCTCGCCACCGTCATGTGGGCCAACAACGAGATCGGCACGGTCCTGCCGGTCCGCGAACTCGCCGCCGTGGCCAACGAGTTCGGCATCCCGCTGCACGCCGACGCGGTCCAGGCCTTCGGTCAGATCCCGGTGGACTTCGGCTCCTCGGGCCTCGCCGCGATGACCGTCTCCGGCCACAAGGTCGGCGGCCCGTACGGCATCGGCGCCCTGCTCCTCGGCCGTGAGTACACCCCCGTCCCCGTCCTGCACGGCGGCGGACAGGAGCGGCACGTCCGCTCCGGCACCCTCGACGTCCCGGCGATCGCCTCCTTCGCGGTGGCGGGGCGACTGGCCGTCGAGCGCCGCGAGTGGTTCGCCCGGGAGATCGGCGCCCTGCGCGACGCCCTGATCGACGCCGTCCGTGCGGCCGTACCCGACGCGATCCTCGGCGGCGACCCGGTGGACCGCCTGCCCGCCAACGCGCACTTCACCTTCCCCGGCTGCGAGGGCGACTCGCTGCTCCTGCTGCTGGACGCCCAGGGCATCGAGTGCTCGACGGGCTCCGCGTGCACCGCCGGGGTCGCCCAGCCCAGCCATGTCCTGCTGGCCACCGGCACCGACCCGGACCTGGCCCGCGGCACCCTGCGCTTCTCGCTCGGCCACACCTCCACCCAGGCCGACGTCGAGGCGGTCGGGAAGGCGATCGGCCCGGCGGTGGAGCGGGCACGGGCCGCCGGACTCAGCTGAGGGCCGCCCGCTCCGGAAGACCCGTGTGATCGCGTCCGCAACACGCGGAATCTGCCCCAACTGTCCTCGAAAGAGGGTGAGTTGAGGCGTTCTTTCCCCAGCGTCCTCACAGTGCGTGGCCATGGCCCACCTCAGGTCGGTCCCTAGGTTCTCGTGACATGACAGACAACGCCTCTGCCTCCGGGCAGACCCCCGAGCCCGCCTCCGCCGACACCCTCGACGCCCAGCCGGGCCGTCACCGCATGGACAACACGATGAAACGGCGGCGCGTGCTGATCGGCGGCGCCACCATCGCCGCGGCCGGCGGGCTGATGGCCGCCGGTCTCGCCTCCGCCGACACCGTCACCCCGGACGCCGACTCCGACGCCTCCACCGCCGTCACCAGCGACGCCTCCTCCAGTGTCTGCTCCCTCACCGCCGAGGTCACCGAGGGGCCGTACTCGCTCACCGGCGCGCTGGTGCGCGAGGACGTCCGCGAGGACAAGGAGGGTGTCGAGGTCCAGTACACCTTCACCGTCGTCGACGAGGCCAACGACTGTGCCCCGCTGGCGGACGCGCTGGTCGAGATCTGGCACTGCGACGCGCTCGGCGAGTACTCCGGGTTCGTCGGCAAGAACGGCCACACCGAGACCGACGACGGCACCTTCCTGCGGGGCGGCCAGATGACCGACTCCGACGGCCAGGTGAGCCTCATCTCGATCTGGCCGGGCCACTACGTCTCCCGGGCCGTGCACGTCCACATGCGGGTCCACACCGACGTGACGCTGACCGACGACTCGTACACCGGCGGCTCGATCATCCACACCGGTCAGCTGTTCTTCGACGCGGACATCAACACCGAGGTCCAGGCGACCTCGCCGTACTCGGACAACACCACCACGGAGACCCAGCTCTCCGACGACACCATCTACGACGACGGCGGTGCCTCCTCCGGCCTGCTGACCCTGACCGCACTGGGTGACAGCGTCTCCGACGGGTACAAGGCGACGCTCACCGTGGGTGTCAGCACCTCCTGAGGCCGACGGGCCCGGAGACAGGCTGACGCCGCCGGCCCGGTGTGCCCACCCGTCATGGCCACCGGGCCGGCCGGTCACCCCAGTTCCCGGGCGAGCGCCCGCAGGTCGTCGTCATCGGCGAGGCGGTTCTCCCGGGCCATCAACTGCTGCACCTGATCCAGCAGTTGGTCCAGGCCGGCCGGGGGCAGGTCGATGCCGAGCGCTGCCGTCCGGTCGGCCAGGGTGTACGGGCCGCTGTCCGGGGTGAAGGGGATCCGGCGTTCGTTGCCGACCAGGGACGGCTCCACGCAGTTGTGGAGCAGCGGATCGACCGCCGTCTCCTGGGTGATGAAGTCGAGGCCGCCCCAGCAGAACGCGTCGGGACCGGTGATCGGGTGGTTCCAGGCGGTCTGGCAGCCCGTCACCTCCGCACCCAGCCGGGAGAGTTCGGTGAGGGCCTCGGTACGGATGCCGGTACGGACGCCGTAGACGGCCTCGAAGGCCAGCGCGGTGGCGGCCAGGTCGGCGTTGCCGGGGCCGCCGCAGTAGCCGTTGACCGACAGCTCCACGGCGTCGGCACCGGCCCGGACGGCGGCGACCGCGCAGCCGACGGCCAGCCCGAACGTGTTGTGCGGGTGCAGACCCACCGCCACGTCCGGCGCCAGCTCCCTGGTCCGGCGCACGAGGTACCCGTACGCCTCGGGGCTCATCGCGCCCGGCCCGTCGAAGAGGGTCAGCTCCCCGGCCCCGGCCCCGGTCAGCGCCGCGACCGTCGCCGCGTGGTCCTCCTCCGTCAGGTACGACACCATCAGCATCGGCGCGATCACCTCGACGCCCAGCGAGCGGGCGTACGAGACGAGCCGCGCCGCCCGCCCCAGCACGGCGGCCCGGTCGCGCGCGGTCTCCGGGGTCCGCCACTCCTCGCCCCGCCACGCGGTCGCGTACACGTCGGGCCGGTAGAGCAGCGCCGTCTCGCCGAAACCCTGCACCCACACCTGGACGGCGTCGTAACCGGCCCGCGCGGCACGGTCGACGTCCTCCGTCGAGCGCATCAGCGGGCAGATCACCCGGCACCCCGGGTTCTCGCCCTTGACCAGATCCACCTCGGCCTTCAGCGCGCCCTCGTCCCGTCCGCCCGGTCCGGCGGTGACGACCTCCGGCACCCCGGTCGCCACCACCCGCCGCAGAAGGGCGCGTTTCGCCCCGGCCGGGGCGGTGACGCCCGGCAGGGTCTCCAGCGAGCGCAGGGTCGCGTCCCGCAGCCGGACCGTCTCCGGCAGCGAACCCACCACGTCCGTACGGCGGTTGAGCGGGCTCACCGACCAGCGGCCGGGCTCATGTGCCCCGGGCGCCCGGCGGGCGGCGAGTTCGGCGCGGAAGCGGGCGATCTCCTCCGGGGTGAAGACGGGGGGTTTCTGCACGGCTGTCCTCCGGATCGGCTGCTTCCTCGGTACCGATGCCCATACAAGCCCTCTGTCGACACCCTTGGCAAGAAGGCGCCTGAGATCCGCTCGATAAAGCTCCCATGTTTACTTTGTGTCGACACTTGGCTATGACTGTCGGCAGGCTCCGATCCCCCATGGAGGGAGGCTCCTGTGCTTCAGGACGCGCCAGAACACCCACTCGGCCCTCGTGCAGGGCGGCTCGCCGGCAAGGTCGCCGTCATCGGCGGCGCCGGAAGTGTCGGCCCCGGCTGGGGCAACGGCCGTGCCGCCGCCGTGCTCTTCGCCCGCGAAGGCGCCACCGTCTTTCTCACCGACCGCGACAAGGACGCGCTGCAGGTCACCGCGGACCAGATCCGCGCGGAGGGCGGCACGGTCCGCACCGACCTCCTGGACGTCACCGAACCCGACGCCGTCCAGGCCTACTTCACCGGGACCGCCGAACGGGCCGGCCGGATCGACATCCTCGTCAACAACGTGGGCGGCTCCCGGGCGGGCGGGGTGGTGGAGCTCGCCCTGGAGGACTGGGAGAGCCAGCTGCGGACCAACCTCACCAGCGCCTTCCTCGCCTGCAAGCACGCCGTCCCGGTCATGCGGCGGGGCGGGGGAGGGGCGATCGTCAACACCGCCTCCTGCTCGGGGCTGCGCTGGACGGGCGCCGCCCAGGTGGGATACGCGGCGGCCAAGGCGGCGGTCATCCAGCTGTCCCGGGTCACGGCCGTCCAGTACGCGCCGGACGGGATCCGGGTGAACACCGTCGTCCCCGGGCAGCTGCACACCCCGCTGGTCGAGGCCCGCCTCGCCGGGCAGCGCGCGGGCGGGGACGTGGCGAAACTCCTCGCCCAGCGCCAGGCCCGGATCCCGCTCGGCTTCATGGGCGACGGGCGCGACACCGCCTACGCGGCACTGTTCCTGGCCTCGGACGAGGCGCGGTTCGTCACCGGCACCGAGATCGTGGTCGACGGCGGAATGACGGCCCGCTGTGACTGAACCCGCCGCGCCCGCACCGGTCGTCCTGCCCCAACCCCTGCCCCAGCCCCCGCGCCCCGCGCCCTCGCCCGGCTGCCCGCCCCCGCACCCGTCGCCCCGGGTGCCGGAACTCCTTCTCCCGCCGGACAGTTGCGACGCCCACTGCCACGTCTTCGGACCCGTCGCCCGCTTCCCGTACGCACCGGACCGCACCTTCACCCCGCCCGACGCCCCCAAGGAGCAACTCCGGTCCCTGCACGCTCGCCTGGGGCTGACCCGGACGGTGGTCGTGCAGTCGTCCTGCTACGGCCGCGATCACCGGGTACTGCTCGACGCCCTCGCGGCAGGCGGCGGGCGGGTGCGGGGCGTGGCCCTGATCGGCGAGACCACGAGCCGGGCCGAGGCGGAGGAACTGCACCGGGCGGGCGTACGGGCCTTCCGGCTCAACTTCCTGCCCCACCTGCGGAGCCGGCCGACGAACGCCGAGATCGACGCCGTACTGGAACGCGTGGACGGCCTCGGCTGGGCCGCCCAGCTCCATGTGCGCGGCGACGACCTGCCGGACCTGACCGACGTCGTACGCGCCCTGCCCGGCCGGGTGGTGATCGACCACATGGGCCGCGTCGACCTGACCGCGGGCCGCGACAGCCCGGCCACCCGCACCCTGCGCGCCCTGCTCGACACGGGACACGTCTGGGTCAAGGTCAGCGGCGTCGACCGCCTCTCCCTGGAGGGCCCGCCGTACACCGACGCCGTCACCCTCGCCGCGTCCCTGGTCGCGTACGCCCCCGAGCGAGTGGTCTGGGGCACCGACTACCCCCACGTCAACATCACCGGCGACCCCCCGGACGACGGCCTGCTGGTGGACCTGCTGAAGCACATGGCTCCCGAACCAGCGGCACTGCAACGCCTGTTGGTAACCAACCCGGCCGAACTCTTCGACTTCGACGACTAGAGCGCCCCGACAGGGGCGCGGGGAACTGCGCGACCAGCCACGGAGGCGCCGCAGACGGATGACGACACACGGCACCCCGCACTGAAGTACCTAGTGTCGGCAGAGATGCCAGATATTTCGATGACGCATCTCTTGAAGGCCGAAAGTGTCGACAGTATGGTCCCGGATGAACCGCGTGAGGAGACCGCCATGCACCAGTTGCCCCAGGGCACCCTCATCCGGCGCGGCGACGCGGCCTACGAACGGGCCCGTCTCGACGCCGTCTGGAACGAACGCAAGCCCGACCGCCACCCCGACGCCATCGTGCTCGCCGAGAGCGAGCCGGACGTCGTCGCGGCCGTCCGGCTGGCCCGCGCCGAAGGATGGCGGATCGGCATCCGCTCCGGCGGCCACAGCTGGGTCGGCAACGGCGTCCGCGACGGCGGGATGCTGCTCGACCTGTCCCGCCTGACGGAGGTCACCGTCGACCCGGCCACCCGCACCGCCACCGCTCAGCCGGCCGCCACCGGACCCGCCCTGCTCGAAGCCGCCGCCCCCCACGGTCTGTTCTTCCCCACCGGCCACGCCCCCACCGTCGGTCTCGGCGGCTTCCTCCTCGGCGGCGGCTACGGCTGGGACTCCCGCCACCTCGGCCCCGCCTGCCTCGGCATCCGCGCCGTGGACGTCGTCCTCGCCGACGGCACCCTGGTGCACGCCACCGACGCCGACCACCCCGCCCTGCTGTGGGCGGCGCGCGGCAGCGGCCCCGGCTTCTTCGGCGTCGTCACCCGCTTCCACCTCGCCCTGCACCCGGCCCCGAAGCGGCTGCTGCGCACCCTGCACAGCTACCCCCTCGACCTCCGCGACGAGGTACTGGCCTGGACGTACGACATGCTCGAACTGCTGCCGACGGAGGTCGAGTTCTCGGCCAAGGTCGGCTTCGTGGAGGGCCTCGACCGGCACACCGTGTCGGTCACCGCCACCGCCTTCGCGCAGGACGAGGACTCCGAACCGCTCGCCCTGCTGGAGACCGCGCCCTTCCGGTCCCAGGCCCTGCGCGCGGTCGTCGGCGCGGAGACGACCATGGCCGAGCTGTACACGCACGCCGACCGGATGACCCCGGCCGGGATGCGCTGGGCGCTGGACGGCATCTGGACCGACGAGCCGGTCGACAAGGTGCTGGCCGCCGCCCGGCCGCTGTTCGACTCCGCGCCGGACACCACCAGCCACGTCCTGTGGATGCTGTGGGGCGGCTTCCCGGAGCGCCCCGACGCCTGCTGGTCCAGCCAGGCCAAGCTCTATCTCTCGCCCAACGCCGGCTGGACGGACCCGGCCGAGGACCTTCTCCACGAACGGTGGGCGCACGGCGAACTCGCCGCGATCCAGCACCTGTCCACGGGGCTGCAGTTCTCCGACAACAACCTCGCGGACCGCCCCGACCACGGGCTCAGCCCGGCCAACGCGGGCCGCCTGGAGGAGATCCGGGCCGTGTACGACCCCGACGGCCTGTTCCGCAGCTACATGACCCCCGCCGAATCCACCACCGCCTACGCCGCCGCGGGCCCCGCGCGGACGCAGTGATCCCCGCCCCGAAGGAGAGCCGTTCCATGCACACTTCGAGAAACCCGCGGCGCCGCACCCTCGTCCTGCTGACCGCCCTGGCCGCCACCGTGTCGCTGACCGCCACCGCCTGCGGCGGCGACTCGGCCGCCGGCACCCAGACGGCCGACGGCAAGGCGAAGATCACCGTACTGCGTTCCAACGGCGCCATCTTCGAGCCGCTCTACATAGCCGAGCAGCAGGGCTACTTCAAGGACGCGGGCCTCGACGTCACCATCAAGGCCGGCGCCCAGGACACCTCGCAGAACGCGCCGTCCGTCCTCAACGGCGAGGCCCAGTTCGCGATGACGGACAGCTCGGGCTTCCTCAAGGGCGCGGCCTCGGGCATGGGCATCCGCATCGTCACCGGCCTCCAGTCCGCGACGACGAAGACCGACCCCACCGACGGACTCCTGGTGAAGAAGGACAGCAAGATCACGTCATTCAAGGACCTGGAGGGCAAGACCGTCGGCATCTCCGCGCTCGGCGGCACCATCCAGTTCATCTGCGAGTACCTGACCCAGCAGGCCGGCGGCGACCCCTCGAAGATCAAGTTCGTGGCGCTGCCCACGACTTCGCTGACCGACGCCGCCAAGTCCGGCAAGACGGACGCGGTGTTCTCCTTCGGCCCGTTCTACTTCGCCGCCAAGGACAGCGGGCTGCGCTCCCTCGGCAACGGCATGAACGACCTGCCCGGCATGGTCCAGGGCCTGCTCTTCGCCAGCCAGAAGTACCTGTCGGCCAACGGTGACACCGCGAAGAAGTTCATCGACGCCGTCGCCAAGGCCATCACCTACGCCGACGCCCACCCGGCCGCCGTCAAGGCCATCGACAAGAAGTACACCCAGGTCGACACCTCCTTCATCGACGCCCACGACATCAGCTACTACGACAAGAACCTCAACAGGACGATGATGCGCACGGTGATCACGAAGATGCACGAGTTCGGCCTGCTCGACAACGAGCCCAAGGACGCCGACGTGTACTGGGACCAGGCCCCCGTGGTGACCCGGTGAGGGTCCGCCTCCTCCAACTCGGCGCGCTCGCGGCCGTGCTGGCACTGTGGGCGCTGGTCGCGGCGGCGGGCCCGGTGAGTGCCACGGCACTGCCCGGCCCCGCCGCCGTGGCCGGCGCCCTCGGCGACCTGCTCGGCAGCGGGACGTACTGGAAGGCCGTCGGCGACACCCTGGACGGAGCGGTCATCGGGCTCCTGGTCGCCGTCGCCGTCGGCATCCCCCTCGGCCTGGTCACCGGGGTCTACGCGGCGGCCGAGGAGTCCTCCCGGCTGCTGGTGGAGATCCTGCGCTCCTTCCCGGTCATCGCCCTGCTCCCGGTGTTCCTGCTGGTCCTCGGCTCGACCCCGGGCATGAAGGCCACCGTCGTCTTCATCGCCTGCGTCTTCCCGATCCTGCTCCAGTCCCAGTACGGCGCCCGGAGCGTCACCCCGGCCGTCCACGAGACCGTGCACAGCTACCGCATCCCCCGCCTGCTCCGCTTCCGCCGGGTGATCCTGCCCGGCGCCGTCCCCTCCGTGATGACCGGCCTGCGTCTGGCCGCCACCACCTCCGTCCTGGTCGCCATCGGCGTCGAGGTGCTCACCACGCTCCCCGGCATCGGCCACATGATCATGGAGTCGCAGCAGGCCGGCGCCTCGGACCGGGCCTACGCCTACATCCTCACGGCGGGCGCGATCGGCTACTCGATCACCCTGCTCGCCCAGTACGCCGAACACCGGCTGCTGCGCTGGCGGCCCCCGGCGAGGGCGGGTGAGACGGCATGACCGTCCGCGCGGCGATCCGCCAACTCTGGCTCCCCGCCCTGGTCTTCGTGATCCTGCTGATCTCCACCGCGGGCAGCACCAGCTTCTACTTCCCGCCGCTCACCACGGTTTTGCACACCCTGTGGGACGAACTCGCGGGCGGCGGCCTCCTCGACGACCTCTGGTTCAGCCTCCGCAACATCGTGCTCGGCCTGGCCCTCGCCACCGTCGTCGGTGTCGGCGCGGGCCTGGTCATCGGCGAGGTCCGCACCCTGCGCCTGGCCCTCGGCCCGCTCCTCGACTTCGCCCGCGCCACCCCGACCGTCGGCTTCGTGCCGGTCATCATCCTCACCCTGGGCATCGGCTCGGGCCCCAAGGTCTTCCTGATCTTCCTCGGCTCGCTCTGGCCGATCCTGCTCAACACCGTCGCCGGGGTGGGCCAGATCAACCCCGCCGTGCACGAGACCGCCCGCGGCTACCGCGTCCCCTGGCACCTCCAGCTGCGCCGGGTGGTCCTGCCGGGCGCCCTCCCGCAGATCTTCGCGGGCATCCGCGTCGCCCTCTCCATCGCGGTCGTCCTGATGGTCGTCAGCGAGATCTACGGCTCCCCGATCGGCCTCGGCAACTTCATCCTGCAGAGCGGATCCAGCTTCCACGTCGCCGACACCTGGGCCGGCACCCTCCTCATCGGTGTCCTCGGCTACGGCCTGAGCGTGCTGCTCCTGCTCTGCGAGCACGCCCTCCTCGGCTGGTACCACCAGCGCGCCCCTCGGACCCGCCGCCCTCTGCCCACCATGTCCACCAAGCCCACCGAGCCCGTCGAGAAGAAGAGCAACGGAGTGGTCGTATGACCCGCGGATCCGTCCTCCACGTCGAGGACCTCTGCATGACGTTCGGCCAGGGCGGCCCACAGGAGCACCGGGTGCTCGCCGGACTCACCCTGCGGGTCGATCCGGGGGAGTCCGTGTGCATCGTCGGCCCCTCCGGCGCCGGCAAGACCACCCTGCTGCGCTGCCTCGCCGGACTCACCCCGCCCACCTCGGGCGCGGTCCGCTACGGCGACCAGCGGCTGACCGAGCCGCACGCCGACATCGCCGTGGTCTCCCAGGACTACCGCGGCTCCCTGCTGCCCTGGATGCGGGTGTGGGACAACGTGGCCTTCCCGCTCCAGGGGCGGGGCGTGAAGAAGGCGGCCCGCAAGGCCACCGCCCTGGAGTGCCTGGACGCCGTCGGCCTCGCGGACGTCGGCGACAAGTACCCCTGGCAGCTCTCCGGCGGCATGCAGCAGCGCGTCGCCATCGCCCGCGGCCTCGCCTACGACGCCCCGGTGCTGCTCATGGACGAGCCGTTCGGCTCGGTCGACGCGCAGTCCCGCTTCGACCTGGAGGACCTCACCCTCCAGCTGCGCCGCCGCCTCGGCATCACGGTCGTCGTCGTCACCCACGACATCGACGAGTCCGTCTATCTGGGCGACCGCGTGATCGTCCTCGGCGGCCGGCCCACCGCCGTACTCGACACCCTCACCGTGCCCTTCGGCACCGACCGCGACCAGCTCACCACCCGCGCCGACCCGCGCTTCGCGGAACTGCGCACGCGAGTGCTGGCCCGGATCCGCGGCGAGCGCCTCGACCAGGACGCCGCGCCCGCCCACAACTGACCCACCCCCCCACCGAGCAGGGAGGGCGTGCGCCCACGGGCGCCACGCCCGGCTCACCCCTGCCCGTGCCCCCCCGTGTCGCCGCACGGCGATGCCCCCTGCCCGAAAACACCGGAAGACAAAGGAGTTCACAGTGCTGCCCACCGACAACCGGACGGACCACGAGGACACCACCTCCACCTCCGCGTCCGACCTGCTCGACCGGCCGATCGCCAACCGGGCCCGTCCCCGCGCCCTCATCATCGCGGTGGCCGCCGCCTTCGCCCCCACCCTGCTCGCCCCGGCCACCGCGCAGGCCGCCGGCCGCAAGAACGGCAAGGGCAAGGGCGCCAAGGCCGACACCTGCATCACCGTCGGCTCGGACGAGACCCTGACCCTCACCGAGACCACCACCGCGACCTGCCTGACCATCGAGGAGGGCGGCACCATCGCCGTCCCCGACGGCTACAGCCTCTCCCTCACCGTCAACGGCGTCGAGACCGGCAGCGAACTCGCCGCCCTCACCGACGGGAACGGCGGCGTCGCCACCGCCATCGCGGCCGGCACCTACACCGGCACCATCGTCCTGAACGTCGCCGAGGCCACCGACGTCACCTACTCCACCCTCACCTTCCCCTTCCGCCAGGCGATCTACGTCGACGCCGACGGCGTGGACGAGTCCAAGTCCGTCCCCTCCGACGTCGTGGGCGGCACCGTCACCGACACCGCGGCCTCCGGCATCACCCTGCTCTCCAACGCCGAGGCCTTCAACGGCGTCTACGTCGCCGGCGGCGGCAGCTACACCCTCACCGACCCGACCATCGCCTTCGACGGCAACGGCCGCTGCGACTTCGTCGGCTACGGCGCCTCCGTCGTCGGCACCGGCTCGGGCACCACCCTCGTCCTCGACGGCGCGAACATCAACAACGTCGGCGTGGTCCGTACGGCCGTCATCGCCGACGCCACGGCCAACGTGATCGTCAAGAACTCCACCATCAGGTGCGCCGACGGCGTCGTCCCCGACGAGTACCCGTCCGCCGGCACCGGCGACACCCGCTACATGATCACCGTGCCGTGGATGCTGGGCATCTCCGGCAACGTCCGCGCCACCAACCTGCTCGGCGCCAGCACCAAGGCGACGTACATCAACTCCTCCATCTCCTCGGAGAAGTGGGGCGCCCTGTCGGTCGACGGCGGCAGCTACTGCACCCTCACCGCGATCAACAGCACCATCGCCAACACCGGCGGCGAGGGCTACGGCAGTTACGCGATCGGCAACGTCACCGAGCACTTCCTCGGCTGCACCTTCGACGTCGGCGACTACGCCCTGATCCACTGGGGCGCCTCGGCACACTACGGCGACAGCACCGCCGACGCGGTCTCGGACCTCAACGACTCCCTCTCCCTCGGCCTCACCTCCGCCGAACTCGGCGCCCTCCCAGTCCAGTCGACCACCATCGACGCCGGCCGCTTCATGGTCATGTGGTACGCGGCGGGCTCGGTCGCCATCGACGGCGGCACCCAGGTCAACACCGGCGAGACCACGTTCATGTGCAAGGCCGTCGCCGGCACGGTCACCGTCGACGGCTCCGACGGCGCCACGATCACCACGGGCAACGGCGTCCTGTTCCAGCTCATGGACACCGACCGCCCGAGCAGCGTCACGGTCTCCGGCAAGGCCTGGTCCAGCGAGACGACCGGCACCTACACCGAGCCGACCGGCTCCCCGGCCAAGTCCTCCAGCTGGACCACCACCAGCTCCCAGTCCACCGACGCGAAGGGCACCTTCACCGACATCGCCCTCACCGGCGACTTCTACAACTCCGTCTGGGGCGGCGGCAACGCCAGCCTCCAAGGCCAGAACCTCACCCTCTCCTTCACCCGCACCACGGTCGAGGGCGTGATCTCCGCGAGCACGGCCAAGCACAGCGTCTCCACCATCACCAAGACCGAGTACCGCCAGATCAGCGAGGTCACCAACACCCCGAGCGCGGTGGTCAACAACGGCGTCCTGGTGACCCTGGGCGCCGGCTCGACCTGGACGGTCACCGGCACCTCGTACCTGAGCGCCCTGACCCTGGCGTCGACGGCGGCGATCGAGGCCCCGAGCGGAAAGACCGTCACCCTCACGGTCGACGGCACCGCCACCACCATCACCGCCGGCAAGAGCTACACGGGCGCCCTCACCCTGACGGTGTCGTAAACAGACCAAGAGACAAGGGCCGGCCCCCGGGGATGGATGCGAACCGAATCCCGGGGGCCGGAGCTTTTCCATTGAGGTGCTCGAGCTTTTCGATCGGGGCGAGGAGTCCTACCCAGGGGCGCGGGGCTGTGTTGAATTTGCGGCTACCGCCGCGTGGGCGCGACCAGCCCCCACCCACCCGCACCCAACCCACAACCTCTACGCCCCAATCATGTTGTATCCCCCGTCAGCCACCAAGAAGCCACCTGTGATGTGCCCGGCATCCTCGGTCGCCAAGAACAGCGCGGCCCCGGCGTCCGCGAGCGCGCCCGCGACCTGTGTCCCGATCCCGCCGGCTCCGGCGACCAGCGCCCTCGTTCCCGTGAAGTCCCAAGTCGTCCGCATGGATCGGACGGTAGGTCACCGCACCGATATGTGTCCACACTTGGTGCATCTATTGACGATGAAGCGGACTCAGGAGAGGCTGTCTGTCGACAGTTTAGGGAGGTCTGATGAAACTGGTGACGTTCGACGGCGGCCCGGACCGCGGACTGGTGGGCCGGCTCGACGGGGACACCGTCGTGGAACTGGACGTGCCCTCCACCCGTGCGTACTTCGAGCGCGAGGGCCAAGTGGGCGAGACCGGACGGACGTTCGCGCTCGCCGACGTCCGGCTCCGCGCCCCGATCGTGCCGAAGAAGTTCTTCCACACCGCCGGCAACTTCCGTGAGCACCACGAGGACCTGGTCCGGGTGGACTGGTCCCACCCGGTCAACAAGGGCATCGTGTTCTTCCAGAACGTGGACGCGATCATCGGCCCGGACGAGCCGATCGTGTACCCGGCGAACCTCACCCGGGAACTGGACTACGAACTCGAACTCGCCATCGTCATCGGCAAGCCGGGCCGGTTCTTCTCCGCCGAGCAGGCCGTCGAGCACATCGCGGGCTATGTGGTCTTCAACGACATCACCGCACGCGACATCCAGCGCCGGGAGATGGAGTCGGGGGTCTTCTCCTTCTCCAAGGCGATCGAGACCTTCTGCCCGGTCGGCCCGTACATCGTCACCGCCGACGAGATCGACGACCCGCACGCCCTGGACATGGAGCTGCGCGTCAACGGCGACGTCCGGCAGAAGTCCGACACCGGCCGGATGTCGGTCTCCATCCCGCAGCTGGTCGCCTACCACTCCCCGCAGACCTACAGCGCGGGCGACCTCGTCACCACCGGCACCATCGCGGGCGTGGCCGCGAGCACCGAGGACCCGTTCGCCAACTACCTCAAGCCCGGCGACGTCGTCGAGGCCGAGATCGAGGGCCTGGGCGTGCTGCGCAACCCGGTGGTCTCCTGGGCCGAGGCCTACGGGGAGCAGGAACCGCCCGCGGAACAGTGGGTGTGATCGCGGCATGCGCATCGCACGACTCGCCGGCCGACCCGTCCTGCTGACCCCCGAGGGCGTCATCGACATCCCCGACTCCCTCGGCGCCGACCTCTTCGCCCGCTGGGACGACCTGCGCCGCTGGTCGGCCGCGGCGACCGGCGCCCGCCCGTACGACGAGTCCGACCTGGAGCCCCCGGTACCGGACCCCCGCCAGATCTTCGCCGTCGCCCTCAACTACCGCCCGCACACCGCCGAGGCGGGCTACGAGGAGCCCGAAGTCCCGCTCGTGTTCACCAAGTTCGCCACCTGCCTCACCGGCCCGTACACCACGGTCACCCTCCCGCCCGGCCATGTCGACTGGGAGCTGGAACTGGTCGCGGTCATCGGTCACGAGGCCCACCAGGTGCCCGAGGAGAAGGGCTGGGACCCGGTCGTCGCCCTCACCGTCGGCCAGGACCTCTCCGAGCGGATCAGCCAACTCGCGGGAAAACCGGCCCAGTTCTCGCTCGGCAAGTCCTACCCGGGGTTCGGTCCCGTCGGTCCCGCGCTCGTCAGCCTGGACGAGCTCGACGACCCCGACGACCTGGAGCTGACCTGCGAGCTGAACGGAGAGACCGTCCAGCACGACCGCACCGCCGACATGATCTTCCCGGTTCCCCGACTGGTCGCCCACCTCAGCCGGTTCTGCACCCTCCTCCCCGGCGACCTGATCTTCACCGGCACCCCGGCGGGCGTCGGCAACCGCCGGGTCCCGCAGCGCTTCCTGACCCCGGAAGACGAACTGGTCAGCAGGATCGGGGGAGTCGGCGAGATGCGCCACCGCTTCTGGAGGCCGCGGACATGACCGTTCTCTTCACCGACGTCCACGTCTTCGACGGCACCGGACGCGACCCGGTCCCCGCGCAGGTCCTGGTCGAGGGCAACCGCATCACCGCGGTCGCCGACCGCGTCCCGCGCGACCTGGCCGCCGAGGCCCGGGTGTTCGACGGAGGCGGCGGCACCCTGCTCCCCGGACTCGTCGACGCCCACACCCACCTCGGCTTCGGCTCCACCGTCGAGCACCTCTCCCGGCGCCGCGACGAACCCGCCGAGGAGAAGGCCCTGCTCGTCGCGCACGCCGGCCGGGTCCTCCTCGATCACGGCATCACCAGCGCCTACTCCGGCGGCAACCGGCTGCCCGGCACGGAGGTCGCCGCCCGCAAGGCCTTCGCCGAGGGCTGGATGCCGGGCCCCCGCCTCAAGGCCGCCTCCTGGGAGGGCAGCGCCGGCATGGTCGAGCCCGGCGTCTACGACTTCCCCGGCACCGACCACCGCGCCTCCGACCCGGAGTCGGTGGCCCGGTTCGTCGCCGACATGGCCGAACTCGGCGTCGACATCGTCAAGTTGTCCCTCTCCGGCGAGAGCGCCGTCGTACAGGGCACCTCCCGGATCGTGCAGTTCACCGACGAGGAGGTGGCCGCCGCCGCGTACACCGCCGAGAAGCACGGCGTCTGGCTCACCGCGCACGCCCACGCGGCCGAGTCGATCAAGATGGCCGTACGGCACGGCATCCGCGCCGTCTACCACTGCACCTTCGCCGACGAGGAGGCCCTCGACCTCCTCCAGGGCGCCCGCGACCGGATCTTCGTCGCCCCGACCCCCGGCATCATCCACGCCAACCTCCACGAGGCCGACAGCGAACCCGAGCCCGGCATGGAGGTCGAGGCCACCCGGGACGCCGTCCGCGCGGTCGTACCCGAACTCGTGGCCCGGGGCATCCGGGTCGTCCCCGGCGGCGACTACGGCTTCGCCTGGAACCCGGTCGGCCGCAACCTGCGGGACCTGGAGCTGTTCGTGGACTGGTTCGGGTTCACCCCGGCCGAGGCGCTGCGCGCGGCGACCGGGTACGGCGGCCAGGTCATGGGGATGGGCGAGGAACTCGGGCTGGTCCGGGCGGGGTACCTCGCGGACCTGGTGCTGGTCGACGGCGACCCGCTGGTCGACATCCGGATCCTCCAGGACCGCGACCGGCTGCGGGTGATCATGAAGGACGGCGTGCTGCACAAGGCGGCCGGGTGATCAGGGCACATCCGGGCGGCGGCCGGCTGGCGGGGGAGTACGACGGCGAGGTGGCCGTCTTCCGGGGCGTCCCCTTCGCCGAACCACCCGTCGGGGAGCTGCGCTGGCGGCCCCCGCGCCCCGCCGCGTCCTGGGACGGCCAACGCCGGGCCGACACCTTCGGCCCGGCCCCCCTACAGCCCCAGCCGCCCCGCGACTCGATCATGTACCACACCAACTTCGCCGACCGGCGGGCGCTGGTGATGAGCGAGGACTGCCTCTACCTGAACGTCTGGACCCCGGATCCGGCCCCCGCCGCCCGGCTGCCCGTGATGGTCTGGGTGCACGGCGGCGGCAACCGCTACGGGCACGGCGGCCAGGAGATCCACCACGGCCGCTCGCTGGCCCGGCGCGGCCTGGTCGTCGTCACCCTCAACCACCGGCTCGGCGCCCTCGGCTTTCTCGCCCACCCGGAACTCGCCGCCGAGGACGACCTCGGCGCCTCCGGCAACTACGGGGTGTTGGACATCGTCGCCGCCCTCACCTGGGTGCGGGAGAACATCACGGCGTTCGGCGGCGACCCCGACCGGGTCACCCTCGCCGGCAACTCGGCCGGCGCCGCCCACATCTGCCACCTCATGGCCGCACCGGCCGCCCGGCATCTCTTCCACGCGGCGATCGGCCAGAGCGCCTCCGGCATCGGCCGGGCCGAGGGCCCCCTCCCGGACCAGGCCGCCGCACAGAAGCAGGGGCTGCGCTGGGCGGCGGACCGTGACCTCGGCGTCCTGCGCCGCCTGGACGGCGTCGAACTCGTCCTCAAGGGCCACTTCGGGCCGGTCGTCGACGGCCGCGTCCTCACCGAACCGAGCGACGACGTCTTCGGCTCCGCCCGCCAGCACCCCGTACCGCTCCTCGTCGGCACCAACGACGACGAGGGCTCGGTGTACGCCTCGCTGGACATCCTGCGCCGGCTGCCCGTCGAGCCCGGCACGGACGCGGTGTACCCGCTGCGGGACGGCGACGAAGCCCGCCGTACGGCACGGCGTTTCACGGGCGAGAGCCGGTTCAGCTATCCGGTCTGGCACTGGGCGCGGACCCACGCGGCCCGCGCGCCCACCTGGATGTACCGCTTCGCCCGGACCCCTCCGCTGCCCCCCGGTCTCCCGCTGGCCCCGCCCCGGGACGGCCTCCCCGGCTACGGCGTCCATCACACCGCCGAACTCCCCTACGTCCTCGACACCTTGACGGCCCGCGCCTGGCCGTGGACGGACGCCGACCGCGAACTCGCCCGCACCATGGCCGACACCTGGGCCCGCTTCGTCACCGACCACGACCCGGGCGGGGGCACGCTGCCCGCCTGGCCGCGGTTCACGGGCGAGGAGGCGATGGTGTTCGGAGACGGCACCGCGGCGACCGGTCGGGCCGGTCAGGTCGGTCCGGTCGACCGGCTCGACGCCCTGCGGCTGCTGGACCGCGTTCCCCGCCCCCTGCTCGACTGACACCCCTCCGAACGGAAGGAACCCCATGGCACGACTCCCCGACACCGAGGGCAGCGGCGAGATCGCCGACCGGGTCCGCGCCCGCCGGGGCGGCAGCCTGCATCCGCTCGACCGGATGCTGCTGCACTGCCCGCCGGTGGCCGACGGCTGGAACAGCCTGCTCGGTGCCGTACGGGAGCGGATGTCACTGCCCGCCGACCTCCGTGAACTGGTCGTCCTGCGGATCGCGGTCCTCAACCGGGCGCCGTACGAATGGCAGGCGCACGAGCCGCACGCCCGGCGGGCCGGGCTCGGTGACCGGGAGCTGGCCGAAGTCCGCAAGGAGAAACCGGAGTTCGATGACCGGACCGCGCGGGTCGTCGCCTACACCGATGCGATGACCCGCGATGTCCGCGTTCCCGACGAGCTGTTCGACGCCCTGCGGGCCGACTTCGACGAGACCGGACTCGTCGAACTGACGGCGACCGTGGCGGTGTACAACATGGTGTCCCGGTTCCTGGTCGCCCTGGACATCCAGCCCTAGGTGGCTGTCGACAGACTGCCGTAGAACGATGTTCTGGGCGGCGTCGGAGTGCGATAGTGTCGACACCGATGGATCCGCTGTGAACCCGGCACCGGGCCGGGCACGGACCGGGAGGCCGCCGGATGACCGATCAGGACACGCATGTCGTGCTCGCCCGCCTGCTGCGGCTGCGGGACCGGCGGGAGCCGTTGGTCGCGCAGATCGCCGAGTGGGTGGGCGCCGGGATCATCGAGGGCCGGCTCGCGGCCGGCCAGGACCTCAACAGCGTCGACCTGTCACGCAGGTTCGACACCAGCCGTACCCCCGTGCGCGAGGCACTGATGGTCCTCGAACAGGAGGGCCTGGTCGAGATGAAGGCGCGCCGCAGGCCCCGGGTCGCCGCACCCTCCCTCCAGGACATCCGGGACATCTACCAGGTCCGGCGGCAGCTTCTGTCGATGCTCGCCGCCCTGCTGGTCGAGCGGGCCTCCGACGGCGAGATCGCCGAACTGCGCGGCCGGGTGGAGAAGATGCGCGGGCTCGCCGACGAGGGCGACGTGGACGCGTACTTCTGGGGCCATGTGCAGCTCCAGGAGCGGATGACCGAGATCGTCGGCAACGCCACCCTCAAGCAGATCCTCGACTCCCTTGCGCTGCGCACCCTCATGCTCCGCCACCTCAGCCTGACCCGCCCCGGCCGCCTCGCCTACAGCGTCGACGACCAGGAGCGGCTGATGCAGGCCTGCGAGGAGCGCGACGGCGAGCTGGCGTCCGCGCTGATCGCGGGGGCGACGGTGCGGGCGCTGCGCTCGGTGGAGGAGCAGATCCAGGAGCAGGAGGCCGGCCGCAAGCCGGCACGCCGACGGCGCACCCCGTCGACGTGACGGCCCGCGAGGCCCCCGGGGCTGGCCCGGGGGCCCGCCGTCTCACTTCGCCAGCACCCCGCCGTCCACCGGGAAGTTCCCGCCGGTGACCCACGCGGACTCGTCGGACGCCAGGTAGACCGCGCACCAGGCGATGTCCTCGGGCCTGCCGACCCTGCCCAGCGGGATCCGGGCCAGCAGGGCCGCCCGGGCGGCGCCCTCGTGCGCGCCTGCCGACTCGGTGGCCGGGGTGCGGACCATGCCGGGGGAGATGGTGTTGGCCCGGATCCCGGACGGGCCGCCCTCCACGGCCAGCTGCCGGGTCAGTCCGAGCACCGCCGACTTGCCCGCGCAGTGCGCGACCATGCCGAAGGTGCCGCTGCCCCGGAAGGCGTTCACCGAGGCGAAGTTGACGATCGAGCCGCCGCCGGACGCCAGCAGGTGCGGCCAGGCCGCCCGGACCGGCAGGAAGACCACGTCGACCTCGCCGCGCAGGGTCGGCGTCCACTGCGCGTCGAAGTCCATCTCCGCCGCGCTCGCCATGTGCGGGGCGATCGCGCCGGCCGTCACCAGCACGTCGATCCGGCCGTACCGCTCCTGCGCCGAGTCCGCGAACTGCCGGGCGTCCGCCGGGACCGTCATGTCCAGCGGTGCCATGACGTCGATCTTCACCCCGCGCTCTGCGGCGAGTTCGCGGGTGCGTTCGGCCGCGCCCGGGTCGATGTCGCAGCCGACCACGGTGGCGCCCTGCTCGGCGAAGAGCAGCGCACAGCCCTGCCCGATCCCCGCGCCCGCGCCGGTGACGAGGGCGACCTTGCCGGTCAGTCGTTGTCCGGTCCGTGGCTCGGTCATGACGTTCTCCTCGTCGCGTGGGGAGGTCTTCCGCTAAGTGTCTAGTGTCGACAGTAAGGCGCGGTCAAGAGGTCCACAGTCATTCACAGCGCAAGGTGTCGACACTGTGCCCTTCTTCGGGCAGACTGCGGGCTCAACGGGAAAGGCCGCGCATCCGGCGCGGAACCTGTGCGTGCGCGTCCAGACAAGTCACAGGCCGGCAAGAGCCACGGCAAAGGCGCGCACTTTACGTTCCGTTGAACGGCCGGTCACGCGGTGCGCTGCCCCCCTGAACGCCACGTGACCGGCCTCCCCAGTCATCGAGTCGACGGAGGGCCGCCCCATGACCGTCGTACCACCGCACCAACAGCCGCTAGGCAGGCGGAAACTGTTCCGGATCGCCGGCGCGGGAGCCGTCGCGTCGCTGCTCGGCGCGGCTCCGGCCGTGGCCGCGGCGGACTCGGTGTCCGTCGCCGGGCAGACCCTGGTGTCCGCCCCCGCGGACCCGGACTTCGTGTTCACCGCAGACCTGTCCAACACCACGGGCGCGGGCGAGGCCTCGCCGATCGCCGCGCCCTACTGGCTGGGGGCCTACCAGGTCACCAACGCCCAGTACGCGGCCTTCCTCGACGACAACCCGAACGCCGGGTACACGGTCCCCTCGTACTGGGACGACGGCACGGTCCCGGCCGGCAAGGAGCAACACCCCGTGCTCCAGGTCGCGCTGGCGGACACCGGGGCCTTCTGCGACTGGCTCACCGGGCAGGCCGACGGCTGGACCTTCCGGCTGCCGACCGAGGCCGAGTGGGAGAGCGCGGCCCGCGGCCCCGACTCCTACGCCTACCCCTGGGGAGACACGGCCGGGACGACCTACACGGACTCCGTGCTCACCAGCAGGTACAACTACAACGCGGTCTGCGCCGCGTACTATCTCGCCGACTACGGCTCGGTCGAGGCTACTTACGACGAACCGGACTCCACCCGGTACGGCGAGAGCGAGCCGGTCTCCGAGATCCTCACCGTCTCCGCAACCGGCGGGGTGACCGGCTGGATCTACCACGACACCTGGACCGGGTTCGTCTACACCGACCTCTTCGACGCGCTGATGGCGACCGGCGGACTCACCTCGGCCGTGGGCGCCTACGCGGACGGCGTCAGCGTGTACGGCGCCTACGACATGGCCGGCAACTGCTTCGAGTGGACCTCCAGCGTCGTCACGGCCACCAACGGCCAGGAGGCCGGACTGGACGTCAACGCGGTGCGCGGCGGCTCCTGGTACGCGACCCTGCGCAGCTGCACCACCCACTACCGCGGCGAGGGCCGGGACGGCAGCGGCGGCTACCCGACGGTGGGCTTCCGCGTCGCCGCCGACCAGAGCTGAGCCATGCGGACCCGGACATCGGTCAAGTCCCTTGAGACGAGAGGCGGTACGGCATGACCCGGCACACCTCCCTGCGGATCGCCGCGGCCGGCGGGCTGCTTCTGGCCGGCACGCTGCCCGCGCTCCCCGCCGTGGCCGCCGACGCGGCCGTCTGCGTCCCGTCGTACACCCTGACCGGCTCGGCCGCCGCCGGCACCAACACCCGGCACGTCGTCGCCGCCGACCTCGACGGCGACGGTGCGGCGGACGTGGTCGCGGCCAACCTCGACGCCGACTCGGTGACCGTGCTGCCCGGCGACGGGGACGGGACGTTCGCGGCGGGCAGCACGTATGCGGTGGGGACCCGGCCGTACCAGACCGTGGTCGCCGACTTCGACGGCGACGGGTATCCGGACCTCGCGACCGCCGACTTCGGCGGGGCCCAGGTGAGTGTCCTGCTCCACTCCGGTGCCGGCACCTTCGGTACGGCCACGGCGATCGACGTCTCCGGGTCGCCGCGGGCGCTGGCCACGGGGGACCTGAACGGCGACGGCCTGGCCGACCTGGTGGTCGCCGAGCAGCGGACCAGCACCGTGCGGGTGCTGCTCGGCGACGGGGACGGCACCTTCACCGACGCCGGCCAGACCGCCACCGGAAGCCAGCCGCACGGTGTCGTCGTCGGTGACTTCGACGGCGACGGCCATGCCGACGTGGCCACGGCGAGCGTCGGCAGCGCGGGGGTGAGCGTGCTCCTCGGCGACGGCACCGGAGCCCTGGGCACCGCCACCGGGTACGCCACCACCGCCCGCCTCTACTCCCTCGCCGAGGGCGACTTCGACGGCGACGGCAGCCTGGACCTGGCCGCGGTGAGCAACGGCGCCGACACCCTGGACGTGCTGCCGGGCAACGGCGACGGCACCTTCGGTACGGCCACCACCTACGGCACGCCCGCGCTGCCGGTCGCCGTGGGCGCCGCCGACCTGGACGGGGACGGCACCACGGACCTGCTGGTCTCCTCGCTGAAGGGGAACTCGGTCACGCCGTACACGGGCGCCACCGACGGCACCCTCACCGAGCTGACCGACGTGCCCGCCACCGGCGCCTACGACGCGACGGCGGCAGACCTGGACGGCAACGGCGTCCGCGACCTCGTGGTGGCGGACAGCACGGACGGCCGGGTCGACGTGTTCCGGGGGATCTGCCAGTGACCGGAACCTCACGAACGGCTGCCGCCGGCACTTCCACTGCCGGCGGCAGCCTGCTCAGGAGGCCCGGGCGGCGGCTAGCTGTCCGTGACCATGAGGGACGCCATCATGCCCTCGTCCTCGTGCTGCAGCAGATGGCAGTGGAGCATGTACATGTAGGTGTCGTCGGAGAAGTCCGTGAACTCCATGGCGATCTCGATCGAGCCGCCGCCGACCACCTCGTACGTGTCGTACCAGCCGAGTTCGACACCGGTCGGATCCTCGCCGTTGATGGAGATCAGCTGGTACGGCACGTCGTGCAGGTGGAACGAGTGCTCCAGCTGCGTGCTGTTCTTGATCGTCCAGATCTCCTTGGACCCCAGCGTCGTGCTGATCATGGCCATGGAGGACATGCTCGTGCCGGCCGAGCCGTTGATCAGCATGGTGGCACCGGACTGGCCGAGGGTGATGGTCCGCGCGGTGAAGTCGCTGGTGTCGTACCGGTCGATGGTCCGCAGCGAGCTGGGCAGGTCGTCCGGGGTGTCGGTGCCGCTCGCGGTGACGGCCAGGAAGTCGTACGTGCCGCTGCCGCCGCGCACCCAGCCGGTGGTGACGACCGCCTGGAGGGTGACGTCGTCCGACATGTCCATCACCATCTCGGCGCGGGCGCCGGCCACCAGCCGGATGGTGGTCACGTCCGCCGCCTCGGCCAGGTAGCCCTGGTCGGTGGCGATCTGGGTCATCGTGCCGCCGTCGCTGCGCTGGATCGTGATGATGTCCGACGGCGAGGCGTTGAGCAGCCGGAACCGGGTCCGGGTCTTGGTCGCGGTGAAGGTGAGGGTGGTGTCGTCGACGTTGGTGCCGTTGACCAGCAGCGGGTAGCTCAGGCCGCTGCTCAGGTAGCCGGTGAGGTCGTACTTGATGTCGCCGGAGCTGTCGACGGCCAGACACTGGAAGATCAGCGGGATGTCGTCCGTGCCGTAGGTGCTGGGCAGGTCGGCGCTGGTGGTGTCGGAGCTGTCCTCGACGATGATCATGCCGGCCAGGCCGTGCACCGCCTGCTTCGCCGTCGTGCCCAGCGCGTGCGGGTGGTACCAGAGCGTCATCGGCTCGTCCTTGACCGTGAAGGTCGGCGACCAGGTCTCCCCGTCGGCGAACGCGACCTGCGGACCGCCGTCCATCTTGGCCGGGACGTGCGCGCCGTGGAAGTGGACCGTGGTGTCCTCGCCCAGGCTGTTGGTGATGTTGAGGACGTTGACGTTGCCCTTGGTCCACTTCATGGTCGGGCCGAGGAACGACTGGTTGTAGCCGGCGGTGGTGCTGGTGACACCGCTGAGCACCTCGGCGCTGCCGGTCTTCGCCTCCAGGGTGAAGGTGGTGGTGCTGTCGGAGGTGGTGCCCTCCAGGAGGTCGGGGACGGTCAGGGTGGCGGTGTTGGTCGCCGCGCCCGCCTTGTTGCCGCTCGCGTCGGTCAGCAGGGCGAAGGTCGCGCCGCCCGCGGCGACGGCGCCCAGACCGACCCCGGCCATGCCGCCGAGGAACTTCCGCCGGTGAACGCCCTTGCCGCGCTTGGCCGTTCCCTCCTTGGAGTGCTCGGCGTCCGTGACGCGCTCCGCCTTGGTGTGCTCGGCCTTGGCGTGGTCCGCGCCCTTGGCCCGGCGGCGCCTGCCGCCGGTGACCTGCTCTTCGTTCCTGTCCGCCCCGGAGGCGGGATCTGTGGTGTGGGTCATGGCCCCGGATGTTTGACCTGGGGACTGTGTGAAATCTGAGGCGAAGTTAGGAGCGAACCTGCCCGACTGTGAGGCGGCCGTGGACGCTGATAATGCTTAACTCCCTTGCGGAAAGGCTGAGTTGAGCAGATGCAGCTAGCGCCCCGGGTGCGGGACGCAACGGACACAGGCGGCGTGCAGCACAGGCACAGGATAACGATTAAGTCACAGGTGGAACCCGGGGTCAGGCCTGTCCGACACGCCGAACAAGCCCCATGTAGCGATCCCAGTCCCAGTGCTTCCCGGGATCGGTGTGATCCGTCCCCGGCACCTCCACGTGTCCGATCACGTGCTCGCGGTCCACGGCCATCCCGTACCGCCGGCATATCGCGGCCGTCAGCCGCGCCGAGGCCGCGTACATCGCGTCCGTGAAGTCCTCCGGGCGGTCCACGAACCCCTCGTGCTCGATCCCGACACTGCGCTCGTTGTACGACCTGTTCCCCGCGTGGAACGCCACGTCCAGCTCGCGGACCAGCTGGGTGACCCGCCCGTCCTTGCGCACGATGTAGTGCGCCGCCGCCTGGTGCGCCGGATCCTGGAAGGCCTTCACCGCGCTCGCGTAGCCGCCCTGGGTGACATGGACGACCACCCGGTCGACCGGGTAGTCGGACGGCCGGTCCGCCGTCCGGTAGTTCGCCGGGGACGCCGCCACCCAGCGCGCCCCCGTGAAGTCCACCGCGCCCGCCACGCGCGCCTTCTGCACCCCCGGCAGCCGCCAGTACAGCCGCGCCAGCTCGTCCCTGGTCAGCGCCACCGTGCCCGCGGCGGCCACCGCCCCGCCGATCAGCAGCGCCCGCCGCCCGAGCCTGCGGTCACCGTCGTCCGTTCTCGCCCCCATGTGATCCCCAACGGATACTCGCGGGCCCCGGTTCCCGCGCCCCCTTACCCTGGAGGGGCTATGACTGACACCCCGCAGCGCACCCGCCCCCTCCGCGTCCTCGCCGCCATGTCGGGCGGCGTGGACTCCGCCGTCGCCGCCGCCCGTGCGGCCGAGGCCGGCCACGACGTCACCGGCGTCCACCTCGCCCTCTCCGCGAACCCGCAATCCTTCCGCACGGGCGCCCGGGGCTGCTGCACCATCGAGGACTCCCGCGACGCCCGCCGCGCCGCCGACGTCATCGGCATCCCGTTCTACGTCTGGGACCTCGCCGACCGCTTCCGCGAGGACGTCGTCGAGGACTTCGTCGCCGAGTACGAGGCCGGCCGCACCCCCAACCCGTGCCTGCGCTGCAACGAGAAGATCAAGTTCGCGGCCCTGCTCGACAAGGCCCTCGCGCTCGGCTTCGACGCCGTCTGCACCGGCCACTACGCGAAGGTCGTGACGCTCCCCGACGGCTCCCGGGAGCTGCACCGCGCCTCCGACATGGCGAAGGACCAGTCGTACGTCCTCGGCGTCCTGGACGAGCGGCAGCTCGCCCACGCCCTCTTCCCGCTCGGCGACACCCTCACCACCAAGGACGAGATCCGCGCCGAGGCCGAGCGCCGGGGCCTCGCGGTCGCCAAGAAGCCCGACTCGCACGACATCTGCTTCATCGCCGACGGCGACACCCAGGGCTTCCTCGCGAAGCGGCTCGGCAAGGCCGAGGGTGACATCGTGGACGAGTCCGGCGCCAAGGTCGGCACCCACGAGGGCGCGTACGGCTTCACCATCGGCCAGCGCAAGGGCCTGCGCATCGGCCACCCCGCCGCCGACGGCAAGCCGCGCTACGTCCTCGACATCTCGCCGGTCGACAACACGGTGACGGTCGGCCCGGCCGCGTCCCTCGACGTCACCGGCCTCACCGCGATCAAGCCCCGCTGGTGCGGCACCGCCCCCACCGCCCCCGGCGTCTACACCGCCCAGCTCCGCGCCCACGGCGGCGAGACCGAGGTGAGCGCGGAACTGGTCGACGGCGACCTGCGCGTCACGTTCACCGAGCCGGTCCGCGGCGTCGCCCCCGGCCAGGCGATCGTCCTGTACGACGGCACCCGCGTCGTCGGCTCGGCGACGATCGCCTCGACCGTCCGGCGTCAGCCGGTGACCTCGACCTCGTAGAAGCAGAGGTGGTCCTTGATCCGGGCGACGTCGGTCTTCGGCTCCGGGTACGCCCAGACCAGGTCCGGCGCGTCCGGCAGGGACCAGTAGGAAGCGGTCCCCTTGAAGGGGCAGACGGTGTGCGTCTCGGAGGGCGTGAGGAGGTCGAGCCGGACGTCCTCGGCGGGGATGTAGTAGCGCACGGGCGACCCGGTCTCCCGCAGCACGAGAGGCCGATCGCTCTCGGCGAGAACGAGGTCCCCGTGCGTGACGCGAACATGCTGCTGAGACTGCTCGATGGTGATCGTGTGTCCAGAGGCCATGTAAGGGTGACGCCGCTGGACGCCTACTTGTTCCCGCCGCTCGGTGGAGCGCCCCTTCAGGGGCGCGGGGCTGTATTCGATGTGCGGCTACCGCCGCGTGGGCGCGACCAGCCACAACGTACCCGCAGCCGCCAACGGTCAACGCATACCCTTTCCCCATGCGAATCTGTGTCTTCCTCTCCGCGGCAGATCTCGACGACCGCTACACCCGCCCCGCTCGCGACTTCGGAAACCTGATCGGCAAGGGCGGTCACGCCCTGGTCTGGGGAGGCTCCGACACCGGCCTCATGAAGGTCGTCGCCGACGGCGTCCACGAAGCCGGCGGGAAGCTGATCGGCGTCTCCGTGGAGTTCCTCGCCAACAAGGCCCGCCCCGGCGCCGACGAGATGGTCATCGCGGCCGACCTCGCGGAGCGCAAGCGGCTCCTCCTGGAGAAGGCCGACGCCGTCGTCGTCATGGTCGGCGGCACCGGCACCCTCGACGAGGCCACCGAGATCCTGGAACTGAAGAAGCACGGCCGCACCGACAAGCCCGTCGTCCTGCTGAACACCGCCGGCTTCTACGACGGCCTGGCGCAGCAGTTCCGCCGCATGGACGCCGAGGGCTTCCTGCCCCGCCCCCTGGCGGAGCTGATGCACGTCGCCGCCGAACCCGCCGACGCGCTCGCGTACCTGGAGGCGAACCAGCGCGCCCGCTGATGCGAGCATGGCCCTCATGGCAACTCATGTGATCACCGGCGCCGGTTCCGGCATCGGCGCCGCCGTGGCCCGCCGCCTGCACGCGCGAGGGGACGACGTCGTCCTGCACGCGCGCGACGCGGGCCGCGCGAAGGAGCTGGCCGCCGGGTTCCCCGGCGCCCGCACCCTGGTCGGCGACCTGGCGGACCCCGACAAGCTCTCCTGGGCCTTCTCCCACCAGGCCCTCCCGGACCGGGTGGACTCGCTGCTGCACATCGCGGGCGTCGTCGACCTGGGCGAGGTCGGCGAGCTGACCCCGAAGTCCTGGCGTCACCAGCTCAACGTCAACCTGGTCGCACCGGCCGAGCTGACCCGGCACTTCCTGCCCCAGCTCCGGGCCGCCCGCGGGCACGTGGTCTTCGTGAACTCCGGCGCGGGACTCAACGCCAACGCGGGCTGGTCGGCGTACGCGGCCTCCAAGCACGGGCTGAAGGCCCTGGCCGACGCCCTGCGCGCCGAGGAGCACGGCAACGGCGTCCGCGTCACCTCGGTCTACCCGGGCCGCACCGCGAGCCCCATGCAGGCGAAGGTCCACCAGCAGGAGGGCAAGGAGTACGACCCGGCGCGCTGGATCGACCCGGAGTCGGTGGCGACCACGATCCTCACCGCGCTGGACCTGCCGGGGGACGCGGAGATCAACGACCTCACCGTGCGCCCGGGCCCGCTTCCCGGCTGAGCCTGTTCGCAGCGCCCCAAAGGGGCGCGAGGAACTGCGCGACCAGCCACGACGGCGCCGCGGACGACCTGCTCACCGCAGGACCAGCCGCCCCCGGAAGTTCTCCGGCACCGGTGCGAACCGCAAGGCCATCGTGACCGCCTCCGGATCCGCCACGGTCAGCCGGTAGCGGGTGCACAGCAGGTGGCACAGGGCCATCAGCTGGACGACGGCGATGTTCGCGCCGATGCACTTCTTCGGCGCCCAGCCGAACGGCACATAACAGCTCCGGTCGGCCGGGCCGTGCGGCGCGCCCGGCAGGAAGCGGTCCGGGTCGAAGACGTCGGGCTGCTTCCACACCCGCTCGTCACGGTGGATCAGGTGCGGGCTCAGCAGGTACCACTGCCCCGGCTCCAGCCGGGTGGTCCCCAGGTCGAAACCGAACGTGGAGCGGCGCACCAGCAGCAGCGGCGGGCTCCACATCCGCAGCACCTCCTTCACGAACCGGTGGGTGACCGGAGCCGCCCTGGTGGGTGCCGTACGGAACTCCAGCGGGTCCACCGCGCCCAGCTCGGCTTCGAGCCGGCGCTGCCACTCCGGCTGCCGGGCGAACTCGTACAGCACGCTCGCGGCGGCGGTGCCGGGCGGCCCGCCGATGGCGGTGAGGACGGTGGTCACCACGTCCAGCGCCCGGTCCATGCCGAGTTCGGGCAGCAGGTCCACGAAGGGGTCGGCGAGATCCTGCTCGCGCCCGCGCCGGCCCCGGGCCCGCTGCCGGAGCACCCGGCGCACCACCAGCCCGGCCCGCACCTGGACGGCGACGTGCCGCAGGTGGTGCAGGACGCCGCCCGGCGCGGGCGACACCAGCCGCGCCAGCTTCATCTCCAGGTCCCGGCGGACCAGGTCCGCCTCGCCGTCGGTGAGCCCGCCGAGCGCGACGGGCAGCAGCGACCGCAGCGCCACGTCCTGCATCAGCATGGTCAGGTCGGTGTCCTGCCCGGTCCGGGCGTCCAGCACCCGCTCCATGCGCCCGATCAGCAGACCGTGCTGCTCCGGCGTCGCGAGCGCGTGCAGCCGGGTCATCCAGGCGGAGCGGATCCGGCTCCACCGCATCTCGGGGCTGCGCCGCCGGCGCACCATGTCGACCAGCCGGTCGTGCATCACGTACCGCTGCCAGTTGCCGGCGCTGACCCGGCGGGCCGCCTCCGGCTCGAAGACCCCGAGCCGCTGGTCGTCGACCCGGAAGATCCCGTCCTCCTGAGCGCTGCGCAGCCGCAGGGAACTCAGGAAGTCCTCGGGGTGCTGCGGGGTGGTCATCGTGAGCGTTCCCCTCGTGGGAGCGCGCCGCCCGGCGCCGAGCGCCACACGTCGGAACCGCCCTCGAACGCGGACTCGAACTCCGCCTTCAGCCGCGCCAGTTCGTCACCCGGCGCGGGGCGTTGGGGCGACGACGTCATGTGTCCTCCCTGAACGGTGGCGGGGCCGCGGTGCAGGTCCGCGATGCCCGACCCAGACTGCGGAGCGGGCCGGGCCCTGTCGCCCGCTGTGCCGCTGAACGGAACGGGCGGCGGGGCGAGCGACCGGGTCAGCGGCGGCCGAGCCCGGCCGTGACGGCCGACGCCGCCCGGTGGGCCGTGTCGGCGAGGCGTTCCAGGTGGTGTCCGGGGCCGGTCAGCAGGCACAGCGCCGCCACCGGGACACCGCCCGGCGCGGCCACCGGGACGGCGGCGCAGCACACCCCCTCCAGCACCTCCTCGCGGTCGTAGGCGGCCCCGGTCTCGCGGATCCGCGCGGCCTCTCCCGGCCAGGTCCGGGGCAGCGGGCCGGGCGCAGGACCGGTGCGGGCCCAGGCGGCCAGGACCTTGCCGGCCGCCGTGTACCAGGGCCAGACCGGCCGGTCGTCGGGCAGCGGGCACGGCACGTCCGCGGGCGCCGTCCAGTCCAGGACCAGCGTCTGCCCCCGGTGCAGCACGGCGAGGGCCACCGTCGTCCCGGTGACGGCCGCCAGCCGCCGCAGCGGACGCCGGGCCGCCGGCCGCAGCCCCGGATGCGGCTGCCAGCCCTGGCCCAGCCGGAACATGCCCGGTCCGATGCGGTAACGGCCCGCGCTGCGCTCCACGGCGCCCAGCTCCGCCAGCTGGTCGAGCAGCCGGTACGCGGTCGTCTTGGGAAGACCGCACACCTCCGCCAGCGCGGTCACCCCGGCGCCCTGCTCCTGCTGCACGGCGTACAGCAACGCGAAGGCCCCCTCCAGAACCCCCCGCCCGGCCGCACCGGACAGGGGTCCGTCGGGGCCGGCCGAGGACACCGTCCCCGCTGGTCTGTTCGGTGGCGGTACCGGGGCGGTCGCGGTCGCCCTCTCCGATCGGTGCACGTGTCTACCCCCGTGGTCACGTGTGAGCCCCGTCCGGTGCCGGACCGGGGTGCGGTGGCGGGTGCGACACGCCGACAGACCGGCGCGGCACCGCCCGGACCAGGGTGGGTTGCGCGCATGGGCCGATTCTTTGCCGAAAGGTTGTCGCCCAGCCCACGTATGTGAGGAGACTGTGAAAACGGGGCGGACGGGGGTGGGCTCAATGCTGCGGTTGTGTCTGTCGGGACCGGTGGAAGTGCTCGTGCGCGAGGCGCCGGTGGATCTCGGTCCACCCCAACGCCGGGCGGTGCTCGCCGCGTTGGCCGTGGACGTCGGCCGGCCGGTGCCGGTGGAGGCGCTCGTCGACCGGGTCTGGGGCGCCGACCCGCCGGAGGGCGCCCGCCGCGCCCTGTACGCGCACATCGCCCGCATCCGGCGGCTGGCGGAGCGCCTCGACGACAGTGGCGAGGGGCGATTACCGGTGCTGCGCCGCGCCGGCGGCTACCAGCTCGACCTCGACCCCGACAGCGTGGACCTGCACCGCTTCCAGCGGCTGGCGGCGACCGCCCGCGACGACGCGCTGCCCGGCCGCACCCGTGCCGCGCAGCTGCGCGAGGCACTCGCCCTGTGGCGCGGCGAGCCCTTCGCGGGACTGCCCGGGACCTGGCCCGCCCGGATGCGCGAGACCTGGCGGCGGCAGCGCGTGGACGCCGCAGTACGGCTCGCGGACATCGAGATCCACAGCGGTGACCCGGCCGCGGTCGTCGGCCAGTTGACGGACCTGCTCGGCGAGTACCCGCTGACGGAACCCCTGGCGGAGGCCCTCATGCGGGCCCTGCACGCGGCCGGCGACAGCGGCGAGGCGCTGCGCTGCTACGCCCAGACCCGACGGCGGTTGGTGGAGGAGCTCGGCACGGAACCCGGCCGCCGACTGTGGGAACTCCACCGGCGGATCCTCCGGGACCACCCCACGGGCCCCGCCCTTGTCGGCGCACACGAGCCGCTCCCCACCGGCGGACATCCGGCGCCCCCCGCGGCCGTACGGCCGACCCCCGCCACTCCTGCGGCCCCCGCACCTCCGGCAATCCCCGTCGGCCCGGACCCGGCCGGCCCCCCGGCGGCAGAACGAGGCACCACCCCCGCCGGACCTCGGGTGACCCCCGTCCGCGACGGCACCCCGTACACCGCACCCGCTCAACTCCCGCCGGGAGCGCCCGGTTTCACCGGCCGTGTCGACGAACTCGCGCGGCTGGACGCCCTGCTGGCGGACCTCGGACGGCATCCCGCGGCGGTCGGGGTGTCCGCCCTCTCGGGCATGGGCGGCGTCGGCAAGACCGCACTCGCCGTGCACTGGGCCCGGCAGGCGCACCCGGCCTTCCCCGACGGGCAGTTGTACGTGAACCTGCGCGGCTACGACCCGAGTGGCGCACCCCTGGCCCCGGACCGTGCCCTGCGCGGATTCCTGGAGGCGCTCGGGGTGCCGGCCACCCGGGTGCCGGAGTCGCCCGACGCCCAGGTCGGCCTGTACCGCAGCCTGCTGTCGGGTCGCCGGGTCCTGGTGGTCCTCGACAACGCCCGGGACGCCGACCAGGTACGGCCGCTGCTGCCCGGCGCGCCGGGCTGCCTGGCCCTGGTGACCAGCCGTGCCCCGCTGGCCGGGCTCGCCGCCGCCGAGGGCGCCCGGCTGCTCGCCCTCGGCCTGCTCGGCGCCGAGGAGAGCCGCGAACTGCTCGCCGCCCGGCTGGGCGCCGCCCGGGTGGCCGCCGAGGCCGCCGCGGTCGACGAGATCGTCGTACGGTGTGCCGGGCTGCCGCTGGCCCTCGCGGTCGTCGCCGCCCGTTCCGCCGCCCGCCCCGACCTGTCGCTGGCCGGTTCCGCCGAGGAACTGCGCACCGCCGAGCGGATCCTGGACCCCCTGGACACCGGTGACCCGGCCACCGCGGTACGGACGGTCTTCGACTGGTCGTACCGTACGCTCAGCCCGGCGGCGGCCCGGCTCTTCCGGTTCCTCGGCCTGCATCCCGGCCCCGACGCCGACCTGACCTCCCTCGCCGCGCTGGCCGGCACGTGCGTGGGGCGGGTGCGGGCGCCGGTGGCCGAACTGACCGCGGCCCACCTGCTGGCCGAGGCCACCCCCGGCCGCTACACCTGCCACGACCTGCTGCGGGCCCATGCCGTCGAACTGGCCGCCGAGTTCGACGACGCGCGGGCGGTACGGGCCGCGAGCCGCCGCGTCCGGGACCACTACCTGCACACGGCCTACGCGGCCGACGCCCTGCTGACCCGGCGCCGCCACCCGATGACCCTGGCCCCGGCCGAACCCGGCGCGCTGCCACGGCCGTTGGCGGACTGCGACGAGGCACTGGCCTGGCTGATCGCCGAACAGGCCGTGCTGCTGTCGGCCGTGGAGCGCCCGGCCCCGGACCTGGACGCCCACACCTGGCAGCTGGCGGCGACCCTGACCACGTTCCTCGAACGCCAGGGCAACTGGCAGGCCCTCACCGACGTCCACACCGTCGCCCTGCGCGCGGCCGAGCACCACGACGACCTGGCCGGACAGGCCGCCGCCCACCGCGGCCTGGGCCTGGCCCGCTTCCAGCTGCGGGACGCGCTCGGCGCCCGCCACCACCTCACCCGTTCCCTCGGCCTCTTCCGGCGCCTGGACAACCACCCGGGCCAGGCGCGCACCTGCCAGAACCTGGCCAAGATGGCGTGGGCGCACGGCGCGCCCCGGGAGGCCCTGCAGTACGCGCGCCGCTCACTCGAACACTTCCGGCTCGCGCACGACCGCGGCGGCCAGGCGGTCGCCCTCAACGACATCGGCTGGTACCTCGCCGAACTCGGCGAGCTGCGCGAGGCACTCGACTACTGCCGGCAGGCCCTGCCGCTCGTCCAGGCCACGGGCGACCTGAGCGGCCAGGCGCACACCTGGGACAGCCTCGGCTACATCCACCGGCACCTGGGCCGGTGGACCACCGCCGTGGAGTGCTACGACCGGGCCCTCGCCCTCTTCCGCAAGACGGGCGACCTGCGCAGCGAGGCCATCGGCCTCACCTATCTCGGCGACACCCACGAGGCGGCGGGCGCGCCCGGCCCCGCGCTCGACGCCTGGCGCCGGGCCCTGGACCTCTTCGACGACCTGGGCCTGCCGGAGGCCCAGGCCCTGCGCACCAAGATCCGCACCCACACCGGAACCCACCGCACCGCCCGCCCCGCATAGGCTCCTCACGTGAACGCACTCTCCGACTTCGGCCCCGCCACAGGCATCGGCTCCCTCCCCGGCACCGACGCCCGCGAGGCCGCCAAGACCGCCACCGGCAGCTTCGAGGACTTCCCCTTCCTGCCCGAGCTGCCCGCCCGCGGCCCCGGCGCGGACATGATCGGCCGCACCGCCGGCCTGCTCGTCGAGCTGTACGCGCGCGTGGAGCCCAGCGGCTGGCGGCTCGGCGACCGGCCGGGCCGGGACACCCGGCGGGCCAGGTCCTGGCTGGGCGAGGACCTGGACGCGCTGGAGGAGTTCACCCAGGAGTACACGGGCCCGCTGAAGGTGCAGGCGGTCGGCCCCTGGACCCTCGCCGCCGCGCTGGAGCTGCGCAACGGCGAGTCGGCGCTCTCCGACCCCGGCGCCTGCCGGGACCTGGCCGCCTCCCTCGCCGAGGGACTGCGCCTCCACCTGGCCGAGACGCGGCGGCGCGTCCCCGGCGCCCGCCTGGTGCTCCAGCTCGACGAGCCGTCGCTCACCGCCGTCCTGCGCGGCCAGGTGAGGACCGCCTCCGGCTACCGCACCCACCGCGCGGTCGACCGGCAGGCCGTCGAGTCCACCCTGCGCGACGTGTTCGGCGTGCAGGGCGACGGCCCGGTCGTCGTCCACTCCTGCGCCCCGGACGTCCCCTTCGCCCTGCTCCGCCGCGCCGGAGCCGCCGCGGTCTCCTTCGACTTCTCGCTCCTCACCGAACGTGACGACGACGTGATCGGCGAGGCGGTGGAGGCCGGCACCCGGCTCTTCGCCGGTGTCGTGCCGGGCACGGACACCGCATTGTCAGACCCTGCCGGTAGCGTCATGGGTGTCAGGACGCTGTGGCGCAGGCTGGGGCTGCGACCGGGGCTTCTCGCGGAGTCCGTCACGGTCACCCCGGCGTGCGGGCTGGCGGGAGCTTCCCCCGCGTACGCCAGGGAGGCGCTCGCCCACTGCGTCCGGGCGGCGAGATCACTCGCGGACAACCCAGAGTAACGGGAGGAACACGGTGGCCGGCGACAAGCAGCAGGCGGAGACGGCGGTGCCCGCCGAGGCACGGGAGAAGCACGCGCGGCTCGCCGAGCAGATCGAGGAGCACCGCTTCCGGTACTACGTGAAGGACGCCCCGGTCGTCAGCGACGCGGAGTTCGACAAGCTCCTCAAGTCGCTGGAGGCGCTGGAGGACGAGTACCCCGGGCTGCGCACGCCCGACTCGCCGACCCAGAAGGTCGCCGGGGCGTACGAGACGGAGTTCACGGCGGTCGAGCACCGCGAGCGGATGCTGTCCCTGGACAACACGTTCAACGACGACGACCTCGCGGCCTGGGCCGAGCGGATCCACAAGGAACTCGGCGAGCAGGAGTACCACTTCCTGTGCGAGCTGAAGGTCGACGGCCTCGCCGTCAACCTCACCTACGAGCACGGCCGCCTCACCCGCGCGGCGACCCGCGGCGACGGCCGCACCGGCGAGGACATCACGCCCAACGTCCGTACGATCGCGGAGATCCCGGACCGGCTGGACGGGGAGCGCGTCCCCGACCTGGTCGAGATCCGCGGCGAGGTCTACTTCCCGATGGAGAAGTTCGCCGAGCTCAACGAACGCCTGGTCGCGGCCGGCGACAAGCCGTTCGCCAACCCGCGCAACGCGGCGGCCGGTTCGCTGCGCCAGAAGGACCCGCGGGTCACCGCCTCCCGCCCGCTGCACATGGTCGTCCACGGCATCGGCGCCCTGGCCGGTTTCGAGGGCCTCAACCGGCTCTCCGAGGCATACGGCCTGCTGAAGACCTGGGGCCTGCCCACCTCCCCGCACAACAGGGTGGTCGACGACCTCGACGGCGTACGGGAGTTCATCGCCTACTACGGCGAGAACCGGCACTCCGTGGAGCACGAGATCGACGGCGTCGTCGTGAAGCTGGACGAGATCCGGCTCCAGGGGCGGCTCGGCTCGACGGCCCGGGCCCCCCGGTGGGCGATCGCGTACAAGTACGCGCCGGAAGAGGTCAACACCAAGCTGATCGACATCAAGGTGGGCGTCGGCCGCACCGGGCGGGTCACCCCGTACGCCCAGGTCGAGCCGGTCACCGTGGCCGGCAGCGAGGTGGAGTTCGCCACCCTGCACAACCAGGAGGTCGTCAAGGCCAAGGGCGTGCTGATCGGCGACACCGTGGTGCTGCGCAAGGCCGGTGACGTCATCCCGGAGATCCTCGGCCCGGTCGTGGACCTGCGCGACGGCAGCGAGCGGGAGTTCGTGATGCCGGCCGAGTGCCCGGAGTGCGGGACGCCGCTGCGGCCCATGAAGGAGGGCGACATCGACCTCCGCTGCCCCAACGCGCGCGCGTGTCCCGCCCAGTTGAGAGAGCGGGTGTCCTACCTCGCGGGCCGCGAGTGCCTGGACATCGAGCACTTCGGCGGGGTCGCGGCGGCGGCCCTCACCCGGCCGCTGGAGCCCGCCGACCCGCCGCTGGTCGACGAGGGCGACCTGTTCGACCTCACCGTCGAGAAGCTGCTGCCCATCAAGGCGTACGTCCTCGACCCGGACAGCGGGCTGCCCAAGCGCGACCCCAAGACCGGCGAGGAGAAGGTCGTCACGGTCTTCGCCAACCAGAAGGGCGAGCCGAAGAAGAACACCCTCGCGCTGCTCCAGAAGATCGAGGAGGCCAAGACCCGCCCGCTCGCCCGCTTCCTCAACGGCCTGTCCATCCGGCACGTCGGACCGGTCGCCGCCCAGGCGCTGGCCCGCGAGTTCCGCTCCATCGACCGCATCGAACAGGCCACCGAGGAGGAGCTGTCGAACATCGACGGCGTCGGCGGCATCATCGCGACCGCGCTCACGGAGTGGTTCGCCGAGGAGTGGCACCGCGAGATCATCCGAAAGTGGAAGGCCGCTGGAGTCCCGCTGGAGGACGAGTCCACCGGAGAGGACGAGGGACCGCGTCCGCTGGAGGGCCTCACCGTCGTCGTGACCGGAACCCTGGAGCACTACACGCGGGACGGCGCCAAGGACGCGCTGCAGAGCCGCGGGGCCAAGGTGACCGGTTCGGTGTCGAAGAAGACCGCGTTCGTGGTCGTGGGTGACAACCCCGGATCCAAGTACGACAAGGCGATGCAGCTGAAGGTTCCTGTCCTGAACGAGGACGGATTTGTCGTCCTTTTGGAGCAGGGACCGGACGCCGCGGCCGAAGTCGCCCTTCCGACCGAGGAGTAGTGGTTGAAGGCCACCCGTTCGGTGCATATCAGATGCATACGGGTGGCCGGGGTGCAATCGGGCAACCGTCGTCGACCGCTGCCCGTGGAAGCCTTCTGCGGCCTACTGTTGAGGCGTGCGCCTGCCGTGCCCAGCTGCGGTCGGGGCATTCCCGTGCTCCGGCAGGGCACGGACCGCACGGCGTGGGCACCGCCGGCTGTGAGAGGGACGGGAATGGAACCGACCGAGAGCGCCGCCACGGGCGCCCGGCTGCCGCTGCGCCGCCGGGCGTGCGCATGGCGGGGGAGCCGGTGGGCGGCGCGGGGCGACCGGCGCCCCGGTCCGCCGGGTGTGCCGGGCAGGTCGGCGGTGAGCGGCGCGGCGGACGCGCGCGACCCGCTGCCGCTGGCCGCCGTCGAACCGCCGCCCGGCCTGGTCGGCACCGAACACGAACGGCACCTGTCCTGGCCCGCGCTGCCCGCCGGAGTCGTCGCTGCCGCCGCCTTCGTCCTCGGCGCCGGTTTCTACCGCGCGTTCTCCGACGACCACGCCCTCTTCCCGTCCGGCACGGTCGGCTGGTCGCTGGCCGTGCTGACCGGCATCATCGTCGGCCACCTCGTCCTGCTCGGCCGCGCCCGCTGGTGGGGCGGCACCGGCTCCGGCGCCGCCCTCACCCTCGCCGTCCTCCTGCTCTACGGCTGGGTGCCGGCCGGCATGGTCAGCCTCACCGTCGTCGTCCTGGTCGGCATAGCCCGGCGCCACCGCTGGCGGCAGGGCGTCCTGCACGGCGCGGTGGACATCCTCGGCATCGGGGCCGGCGCCCTGGTGCTCCTCGTCTGCGGACGGGTCCCGACCGTCGAGTCGCCCTGGAACCCGGGCAGCTGGAGCGTCGCCACCGCCCCCGAGGTCGTGCTCGTCGCGGCGGCCTACCTCGCCGTCACCCGCGCCCTGCTCTGGTACCTGCACGCACCGCGCGGCGGCGGCCTGCCCACCGTCGCCCGCACCGCCCTGATGCGCCAGGGCCTGGTCGCCGTCGCCCTGCTCGGCATCGCCCCGCTGATCTGCGTGGTCGCCGTCGCCCAGCCGCTGCTGCTGCCGCTGTTCTCCATCCCGCTGGTCGCCCTCGACTCCACCCTGTGGATAGCCCGGGCCCGCGCCGAGGAACAGCTGCGCGACCCGCTGACCGGACTGCCCAACCGGCAGTGGCTCCTGGAGCGGATCTGGACCGCCCTCGACGACGCCGAACGCATCGGCGCCCGCTCCGCCCTCATGCTGATCGACCTCGACCGGTTCCGTTCGGTCAATGACACGCTCGGTCATCTCGCCGGTGACCGGCTGCTCCTCCAGATAGCCGACCGGCTGCGGGCCGCGCTGCCGCGCGGTGCGGAGGCGGCCCGGCTCGGCGGCGACGAGTTCGCGGTCTTACTCCCGGTCGCCGACTCCACGACCTCGGCCACCCGGGTGGCCCGCGGCCTGGTCACGGCCCTCTCCTCGCCGCTCGACCTCGACGGCCTCACCCTCGTCCTGGAGGCCAGCGCGGGGGTTGCCGTCTTCCCCGACCACGCGCTCGACGCGGAGGGGCTGCTGCGCCGGGCGGACGTGGCGATGTACCAGGCGAAGCGGGACCGTACCGGCGTCGAGGTCTACGAGTCCAAGCGGGACTCCAACACCCCCGACCGGCTGGGCCTGCTGGGCGACCTGCGGCGCGCCCTGGACGCCCACGAGGTGCAGCTGCACTACCAGCCGAAGGTCCGTTTCGACGGGCAGGTGGCCGGTCTCGAGGCGCTGGTGCGGTGGGTGCACCCCGAGCGGGGCAAGGTGCCGCCGGACGAGTTCATAGCGATCGCCGAGTCGTCCGGGCTGATGCCCCATCTGACGGAGTACGTACTGGAGACCGCGCTCGGGCAGGTCGCCGCATGGCGGGCGCAGGGGCTGCGGGTGCCGGTGGCGGTCAACGTCTCGCCGCGCGACGTCCACACGCCGGGGTTCGCGGGCCTGGTGGCGGCGCGGCTGGCGCGGCACGGGGTGCCGGCCGGGGCGCTCCAGCTGGAGATAACCGAGCACGTGCTGCTCGAAGACCCGCAGCGGGCCGCCGACACCCTCGCGGGGCTGAACGGGCACGGCGTGAAGATGTCGCTGGACGACTTCGGCACCGGGTACTCGTCCCTCGTGCATCTGCGGCGGCTGCCGGTGAGCGAGCTGAAGATCGACCGGTCCTTCGTGGCCCGGCTGGCGGTGGACAACGAGGACGCGGAGATCGTGCGCTGCACGGTCGACCTCGCGCATTCGCTGGGGCTGCTGGTGGTCGCGGAGGGGGTGGAGGACGACGAGACGTGGGAGCGGCTGCGGGATCTGGGGTGTGACGCCGTGCAGGGGTGGCTGGTCGCCGCCGCGATGCCGCCGGAGGAGACCACGGCGTGGTTGCTGGCGCGGGGGTCGCGGGGGTGGCAGCGGCCACGGGCGGCTCTGCCGGCCGCCGAGTAGTTTTCCCACCCGTCCACCCGTCCACCCGTCCACCCGTCCGCCCGTCCGCCTGCCCACCCGTTCACCGTTTCCGGACGGGCGGGCGTCGCGCAGTTCCTCGCGCCTCCAAGCACAGGGGGCTGCCCTTACGGAGTGACGAAGTGGCCGATCAGTAGCCTCAGCCGCTCCTCGTGGGCCTCCTCCGGCAGGCGACCGCTGCGGGTCAGGGTCACCAGGCCGTGCAGGCCCGCCCAGAACGTCTCCGTCAGGATGCCGGGGTCGTCGTCGCCCGTGGCGACCGGCTCGACCGCCCGCAGCAGCTCACCGAACGCCGCCCACAGGGCCTCCGGGGCCTCCTGGGTCGCGAACGGCAGATCCACCCGGTGGGTGAACATCGCGTCGTACAGCGCGGGGCGCCTGCGGGCGAACGACGTGTACGTCTCCGCCACCGCCGCCAGCGACTCCCGCACGCCCTTCGCCGCCGCGCGGGCTGCCCGCAGCTCCGTCGCCATCTCCGCGAAACCCTGGACGGCCACCGCCGCCATGATCGCGTCCTTGCCCTTGAAGTGGCTGTAGAGGACCGGCTGGCTGTACTCGATCTCGGCGGCCAGGCGGCGGGTCGTCACCGCGTCCCAGCCTTCGCTCTCGGCGAGTTCGCGCGCGGCCGTGACGATCAGCTGCTCGCGCTCTGCCCGTTCGCGTTCCCGGCGGTTCTGAATCGACATGCTCCGGATTCTAGCAGCGCTAGCCAATCTGTCGACGCTCTGTTAGCGTCGCTATCAGTCCTAGCGATGCTAGAAATCAATCAACAGGGGGCCGCCATGACCGTCACCGCCTACACCCTCGCCGTCCTGCTCGACCTGTTCTGCCTGTTCCTCGGCTACCGGTTCCTGTTCCAGCCGGGGCCCGCAGCCGCCGGATACGGCGTGCCCGCCGACCCGACGGGCGACGCGGGCGCCTATCTCTCCGTCAAAGGCCTCAGGGACGGCACGCTCGGCGTCGTGGGGCTCGCGCTGCTGGCCTTCGTCGGAGCGCACGCCGAGGCCTGGTTCATGCTCTGCGTGGCCCTCGTACCGCTCGGCGACACGCTGACAGTCCTGCGGCACGGCGGCACCCGGGCCGTCGCCTTCGGGATCCACTTCGCCACCGCGGTCGTCGTCCTGATCAGCGCCGCGCTGCTGTTCCTCGTCTGAACGAGACCACCCGCCACGGAAACCGTTTAACGGGTACCCGGCCGTGCCCCATAGGATTGGCTCCAAACCACACACACTCACCCCAGAGGAACGCTGCATGCCTGGCATCACGCGCGAGGAGGTCGCCCACCTCGCCCGGCTGGCGCGTCTGGAGCTGAAGCCCGAAGAACTCGAACACTTCGCCGGCCAGCTGGACGACATCATCGGCGCGGTCGCCCGCGTCAGCGAGGTCGCCGACCAAGACGTACCGCCGACCTCGCACCCGCTGCCGCTGACGAACGTCATGCGCGCGGACGAGGTCCGTCCCTCGCTCACCCCCGCGCAGGCGCTCTCCGGCGCCCCGGCCCAGGAGCAGCAGCGTTTCAAGGTGCCGCAGATCCTGGGGGAGGACTAGACAGCCATGACGGACATCATCAAGCTCACGGCCGCCGAGACCGCCGCGAAGATCGCCTCCGGTGAGCTCACCGCCGTGCAGGTCGCCGAGGCCCACCTCGCCCGGATCGAGGCCGTCGACGAGAAGGTGCACGCCTTCCTGCACGTCGACCGCGAGGGCGCCCTGGCGCAGGCGCGCGCCGTCGACGAGAAGCGGGCGAAGGGCGAGAAGCTCGGCCCGCTCGCCGGCGTCCCGCTCGCGCTCAAGGACATCTTCACCACCGAGGGCATCCCGACCACCGTCGGCTCGAAGATCCTCGAAGGCTGGATCCCGCCGTACGACGCCACGCTCACCAAGCGGCTGAAGGCCGCCGACGTGGTCATCCTCGGCAAGACCAACATGGACGAGTTCGCCATGGGGTCGAGCACCGAGAACAGCGCGTACGGGCCGACCGGCAACCCGTGGGATCTGACCAAGATCCCCGGCGGTTCCGGTGGCGGCTCCTCCGCCGCCCTCGCCTCCTTCCAGGCGCCGCTCGCCATCGGCACCGACACCGGCGGCTCCATCCGCCAGCCGGCCGCCGTCACCGGCACGGTGGGCGTCAAGCCGACCTACGGGGCCGTGTCGCGGTACGGCATGGTCGCGTTCTCGTCCTCCCTGGACCAGGGCGGGCCCTGCGCCCGTACGGTCCTGGACGCGGCCCTCCTGCACGAGGTCATCGCCGGGCACGACCCGCTGGACTCCACCTCCATCGACGCGCCTGTCCCGCCGGTCGTCGAGGCCGCCCGCAACGGCAGCGTCGAGGGCATGCGGGTCGGCGTCGTCAAGCAGTTCCGCGGCGAGGGCTACCAGGCCGGCGTCATCCAGCGGTTCGACGAGTCCGTCGCGCTGCTGAAGGAACTGGGCGCCGAGATCGTCGAGCTGGACTGCCCGTCCTTCGACCTGGCGCTCTCCGCGTACTACCTGATCGCGCCGAGCGAGTGCTCCAGCAACCTGGCCCGCTTCGACGGCCTGCGCTACGGCGCGCGGACGGGTGACGACGGCACGCACTCGGCCGAAGAGGTCACGTCGATCACCCGTGAGGCGGGCTTCGGCCCCGAGGTCAAGCGCCGCATCATGCTCGGCACCTACGCGCTGAGCTCCGGCTACTACGACGCCTACTACGGCTCCGCGCAGAAGGTCCGCACGCTCATCACGCGGGACTTCGAGAAGGCCTTCGAGCAGGTGGACGTGATCGTGTCGCCCACGACGCCGACCACCGCCTTCGCGATCGGCGAGCGCGCCGACGACCCGATGGCGATGTACCTGGCCGACCTGTGCACCATCCCGACGAACCTCGCGGGCAACGCGGCGATGTCGCTGCCCTGCGGTCTCGCCCCGGAGGACAACCTCCCGGTGGGTCTGCAGATCATCGCCCCGGCGCTGAAGGACGACCGGCTTTACAAGGTCGGCGCCGCCGTCGAGGCCGCCTTCGTGGAAAGGTGGGGGCACCCGCTCCTGGAGGAGGCACCGTCGCTGTGAGCAACGCACTGTCGAAGGCCAAGGGCTTCAAGAAGTCGAAGTCCGGTACGTACCTGTCCATGGCCACCACCGCGTTCGGCGCGGTCGGCGTCGCCAAGCAGATCAAGAAGGCCCGCGCCGAGCACGACACGCTGCGGCTCATCGACGCCACCGTGTCCGCCGTCGCGATCGTCACCGGTTTCGCCCTGCTGTACCGCGAGCTGAAGCGGCTGGGCGACGACGACGTCCTGCTGGGCTGAGAGGGAAGTTTCACCGTGACCACCACGACCGACCTGGTGTCGTACGAGGACGCGCTGGCGTCCTACGACCCCGTCATGGGCCTTGAGGTCCATGTCGAACTCGGCACCAAGACGAAGATGTTCTGCGGCTGTTCGACCGAGCTGGGCGCCGAGCCCAACTCGCAGACCTGCCCGACCTGCCTCGGCCTGCCCGGCGCGCTCCCGGTCGTCAACGCGACCGGCGTCGAGTCCGCGATCAAGATCGGCCTCGCGCTGAACTGCGAGATCGCCGAGTGGTGCCGCTTCGCCCGGAAGAACTACTTCTATCCGGACATGCCGAAGAACTTCCAGACCTCCCAGTACGACGAGCCGATCGCCTTCAACGGCTACCTCGACGTGCAGTTGGAGGACGGGGAGTCCTTCCGCGTGGAGATCGAGCGCGCGCACATGGAGGAGGACACCGGCAAGTCGACGCACGTCGGCGGCGCCACCGGCCGTATCCACGGCGCGTCCCACTCCCTGCTCGACTACAACCGCGCGGGCATCCCGCTCATCGAGATCGTCACCAAGCCGATCGAGGGCGCCGGCGAGCGCGCTCCCGAGGTCGCGCGGGCGTACGTCCGTGAGCTGCGCGAGGTCATCCGGGCGCTCGGCGTGTCCGAGGCCCGCATGGAGATGGGTCAGATGCGCTGCGACGTGAACCTGTCGCTGCGCCCGAACGGCACCGCGAAGTTCGGTACCCGCTCGGAGACGAAGAACGTGAACTCGCTGCGGTCCGTGGAGCGCGCGGCCCGCTTCGAGATCATGCGGCACGCGGCCGTGCTCTCCTCCGGCGGGACGATCATCCAGGAGACCCGGCACTTCCACGAGGACACGGGGTCCACGACCTCCGGCCGCGTGAAGGAGGAGGCCGAGGACTACCGGTACTTCCCGGAGCCCGACCTGGTCCCCGTGGCGCCCTCGCGCGCGTGGGTCGAGGAGATCCGCGCCGCGCTGCCGGAGATGCCGCTGGCCCGCCGCACCCGGCTGCTCGCCGAGTGGGGCATCTCGGCCTTCGACATGCAGGCGATCATCAACGCCGGTGCGCTGGACCTGATCGTCGCCACCATCGACGCCGGGTCCGACGCGGCCTCCGCCCGCAAGTGGTGGATGGGCGAACTGGCCCGCAGCGCCAACGAGTCGGGCACCTCGCTCGACGAGCTGGCGATCACCCCGGCGCAGGTCGCCCGGGTCACCGAGCTGGTCTCGAAGGGCGACCTCAACGACAAGCTGGCCCGGCAGGTCATCGAGGGCGTCCTCGCGGGCGAGGGCACCCCGGACGAGGTCGTCGACAAGCGCGGCCTGAAGGTCGTCTCCGACGAGGGCGCGCTCACCGCCGCCGTCGAGGAGGCCATCGCCGGCAACCCGGGCGTCGCCGACAAGATCCGCGGCGGCAAGGTGGCCGCGGCCGGCGCCCTGGTCGGCGCGGTCATGAAGGCGACCCGCGGCCAGGCCGACGCGGCCCGCGTCAAGGAGCTGATCCTGGAGAAGCTGGGCGTCAGCGAGGGCTGAGCGACCGCAGCAGGCACCGGTACGGCCCCGGAGGCAGCGCCTCCGGGGCCGTACCGCGTCACAGGCGGCGGCCCACGATCCGGGCGAAGCCGAGCAGCTGTCCGCGGTCCGCCTCGATCAGCTCCACCGACTCCCGGGCCATCCGGGCCATCTCCGGGTCCGGGCTCTCCGCGGCGCACACCTCGCTCCACAGCAGCCAGTCGCGCCAGCCGTCCTCCAGCCAGTCGGCGGCCTCGACCTGCACGGCCCCGCTGCGGGTCCAGTGCCGGTGCCACCAGCCGGGGGAGTGGAACGCCCAGAAACCGGGGTCCCAGTGCGCCTTCAGGTGCTCGGGCGGCTCGGATCCGGCCAGTTCCTCGCGCACCGCGGGCACGACGACCCCGATCCGGCCGCCGGGCTTCAGCAGCCGGGTGAGCGTGGGCAGATAGAGGTCGGCGGTGCCGAAGTAGTGGTACGCGTCGACGGAGACGATCGCGTCGAAGCTGCCCTCGGCGAAGGGCAGGTCGTGCGCTTCCACGTGCACCGGCTGCACGCGGTCGGCGAACCCCGCCTCGGCGATCCGCCGGGCGTTGTCGTCGGGCCCGACCCACAGGTCCGCGGCGGTGACCTGCGCGTGGAACTCCCTGGCCAGGAAGATCGAGGTCATCGCCCGGCCGCAGCCCAGGTCGAGCACCCGCGCGCACGGGCGAAGGGCGTCCAGGCCCAGGGCAGGGGCCAGCCACTCCAGCAGCCACAGGGCGTGCGGGCCCATCTGGTTCTCGACGGCCCACCGGGCGTCGTAGGTGCTGCTGAGCGGATACCGGGGGAGGGTCAGACGGTCAGTGAGAGGGGCGTCCTTCGACGGTGCGGGAGAGACGGCGTCGGACATGGCTGAACGGGCTCCTTGTGATCTTCGTAGTGGAAGGCGATGCGTAGGAGAGCGTTCGAACCGACAAACAATGCACCCGCTTCGGTCGCCGGCGAGGGGCCGGTCAGGGCTGACCAGCGGAAGCTAGCAGTTGTTCACCTGGTTCGCAGCCGTTTTCCTCAGGTGCGGGTACTACGCTCGCCCGCCATGACCACACACGCCGAATCCGACGCCGAACCCGAGATACCCGGGGTGGAGGCCGCGGACGACGAGGACGAGGACTTCTACGAGGACGCTCGTCAGGCCCGCTGGACCGCCACCGTGACCGGGGCGCTGCTGACCCTGATGGGGCTCACCGCCGCGCTGATGAGAGTGGGCGGGGGCGTGCCCGCGCTGGTGCCCGCCGCCTACGGCTCCGGAGCCGCCGTGTGCGTGTTCGCGGCGGTGCTCGGGTCCCGCGGTCGCACCCGCTGGGCCCTCTGGCTGATGATCCTGGGCACCATGGTGATGGCGCTCGGCGACCAGTTCGACTGACGCACGGGAGGCGCGCCGCGCATGAGAGGCTCGACGCGCCGGTGAAGGACGTGGTGGAACTGGAGAAGCACGATGTACGCGATATCCCTGGGTGACGACGGCGCCGAACTGCGCCCGCTGGAGCCCTGGCACGCCGAGGAGTTCCTCGCCCACCTGGAGCGTGGGCGCGAGTTCATCGGGCGGTTCATCGCGTTCGGCACCAGGGAGAAGGACGTGCCGGCCGCACGGGCCATGCTCCAGCGGTACGCCGACCTGCGGGCCGCCGACACCGGCTCCCTGCACGGCCTGTGGCTGGAGGGCACGCTCGTCGGCGGGGTGCTCTTCCTGAACTTCGACGCCGAGCACGGGAACACCGAGGTCGGCTGCTGGCTGGAGCCGGCCGGCACCGGGCGGGGACTCGTCACGCGCGCGATGCGGGTCCTGCTCGACTTCGCGGTCGAGCAGCGCGGCATCCACCGCATCGAGTGGGTCGCCGCCTCGGGCAACGAGCCCAGCCTGAACGTCGCCCGGCGGCTGGGGATGACCCGCGATGGCGTACGCCGTCAGGCGCACCCCTATGGTGGCCTACGGCACGACCTGGAGGTGTGGTCGATCCTCGCTCCGGAATGGCGTGAAGCACGCGCGCGTGTCACAGCGAACGATCATTAAGAAGCCTCTCAGACAGGATCCGTACGGTGCCGGACATGGGAACCAAGACAGCTGACGAGACCGGTGCCGGGACGGGCGCCGAAGTGACGACCGACGACGAGAAGGTGAGCGTCACCAAGAACGCCGACGACGCGTCGGAGACCGGGGCCGCGACCGGGGCCGCCGACGGCAAGGACGCCGACCTCGCCGCGGCGAACGCGTCGACCACGGCGAACGCGCAGAACGCCGTCGACGCCGCCGACGACGAGGACGACGAGGACCTGGCGGACGACGCCGACCTTGCCGCGGAGCTGGCCGAGGCCGAGGGCCCGTCCGGCGTCGGCCAGGGCGCCGGTGCCGTCGTCTCCGTCGTGCTCGGCCTGGTCTCCCTCACGGGTGGCTGGATCGGTACGGTGGCAGCCGCCCGCGAGACCCTCGTCGGCCAGCTCCAGACCTCGTCGACCGCGAGCGTCGCCAAGCAGGTCAAGGAGGTGTACGGCGACGCGTGGGCGACCACCGCGCTGTGGGCCGGCTTCTTCGCGCTGGCCGCGCTGCTCACCGCCGTCGTGGTGCTGGCCCGGCCCGCGTTCGGCACCCCCGGCAAGCCCCAGGCGCCGTGGATCAAGTCGGTCGCCTGGGCGGGTGTCGCGCTCGGCGTCATCGGCCTGCTGCTGGCCGTCCTCAAGTACTCCGACGCGCTCCTCGGACTGCCGTCGACCAGCTGAGCCGGCTGGGCCGACTGCGCAGGCTCAGGGCAGAAGCCCAGGTCGGAAGGGGCCTTAGGGCGTCCGTAAGCACCTTACGGACGGTCTGAGGCCCCTTACGCGTCCCCGGGGTCCGGCGGCCCCGCGAAGATGCGGAACTCTCCCGATGTGGCGCACCCCCCTGGGAGACGAAGGTGGAGGCATCGCGGAAAGCGATGCACAACCACCCACTCTCACAAGGGACACCACCATGTTCGCGTACGAACTCCACCGGATCCGCTCCGCCGAACTGCGCCGGCAGGCCGACGACGCCCGCCTCGTCCGCGAGGTCGTCCGCTCCCGCCGCGCCGCCCGCCGCGAGGCCCGGGCGGCCGGGACGGCAGGGGGCGCCGCGGCGGCGGGAGCCGCCGCGGCGGCACCGGAGGCCCATACCGACCGCCGTGGCCGGCGCCGGCTCCCGCGCGCCGCGTGAACACGGGACGCCCGGGCGGGGCAGACCGCCCGGGAACCTCGAACCGGGAAGCCGGTGGCCGCACGGGGGTCGGCCACCGGCTTCCCCCGTCCCCGTCCCCGTCCCCGTTCACTGGTACGACAAGCGCACCGGTGCTGTGGAAAACCGCTGCCGTGGACTCCGGGCCCCATGCGATGCTCTGGCCTGTGGAAACCAGGTCCGTGAGTCCCGTGTTCGTAGGCCGCAACGACGAGTTGGACACACTGAACGACGCGCTGGAGCGTGCCGGGGCCGCCGAGCCGCAGGCGCTGCTGCTCGGCGGCGAGGCCGGCGTCGGCAAGACCCGGCTGGTCGAGGAGTTCGCCACCGCCGCCTGCCGCAGGGGCGCGGTCGTCGCCCTGGGCGGCTGCGTGGAGATCGGCGCCGACGGCCTGCCGTTCGCCCCCTTCTCCACCGCCCTGCGCGCGCTGCGGGCCGCCCTGCCCGACGAACTGGCCGAGGCCGCCGCCGGCCAGGAGGACGAGCTGGCCCGGCTGCTGCCCGAGCTCGGCGAGGCCACCTCCGGCCGCCACGACGAACAGGGCATGGCCCGCCTCTTCGAACTCACCGCGCGCCTGCTCGAACGGGTCGCCGCCGAGCGCACGGTGGTCGTCGCCCTGGAGGACCTGCACTGGGCCGACGCCTCCACCCGCCATCTCCTCGCCTACCTGCTGCGCACCCTGCGCACCGGTCGGCTCGTCGTCCTCGCCACCTACCGCTCCGACGACATCCACCGCCGCCACCCGCTGCGCCCCCTGCTCGCCGAACTCGACCGGCTGCGCACCGTCCGCCGCCTCGAACTCGCCCGGTTCACCCGCGAGGAGGTCGGCCGCCAGATCGCCGGCATCCTCGCCGCCGAACCCGACCCCGCCCAGGTCGACGACATCTTCGAACGCTCCGACGGCAACGCCTTCTTCGTCGAGGAGCTGGCCGTGGCCGGCGCCGAGGGCTGCTGCACCGGGCTCACCGACTCCCTGCGCGACCTGCTCCTGGTCCGGGTGGAGGCGCTGCCCGAGAGCGCCCAGCGGGTCGCCCGGATCGTCGCCGAGGGCGGCTCCACCGTCGAGTACCGGCTGCTCGCCGCCGTCGCCCAGCTCGCCGAGGACGACCTCATCGAGGCGCTGCGGGCCGCCGTCGGCGCCAACCTCCTCACCGCCACCCCCGCCGGCGACGGCTACCGCTTCCGGCACTCCCTGGTCCGCGAGGCCGTCGCCGACGACCTGCTGCCCGGCGAACGCTCCCGGCTCAACCGCCGCTACGCCGAGGCACTGGAGGCCGATCCCCAGCTGGTGCCGGCCGACGCGCGCGTGACCCGCCTGGCCAGCTACTGGTACCAGGCCCACGACCCGGCCAAGGCCCTGCCCGCCGCCCTCGACGCCTCCGTCGTGGCCCGCCGCCGGCACGCCTACAGCGAGCAACTGCGGCTCCTGGAGCGGGCGATGGAGCTGTGGGACACCGCCCCCGAGGAGGTCCGCGCGGCCCTGCGCCCCGTCGACTACACCGACGTCTACCCTCCCTGCGGCTGCGATCCCGCCACCACTCCGCTGCGCTACCTCGACCTGATGGCGGAGGCGGCCGTCGCGGGCCGTTTCTGCGGGGAGCGCGAACGCGCCCTGAAGATCACCAAGAAGGCGCTGCGGATCCTCCAGGACGAGCACGACCCGCAGCGCGCCGCCTGGTTCTGGGTGCAGCGCTCCCGGCTGGTCCAGGGCCTGGCCCGCGGCGACGGCTGGCAGGAGCTCGGCACCGCCCAGGACCTGGTGCGTGGCCTCCCGCCGTCCGAGGTGCACGCCGACGTGCTGGCCAACGCCGCCGCCTGGTCCATGCTGCACGAGCCGGGCCCCGAGGCCTTCGCCGCCGCCGAACGGGCCGTGGAGTACGCGCGGATGGTGGGCGCCCGGGAGATCGAACTCAACGCGCGCGTCACCCTGGGCACCCTCATGGTCGACGCGGGCGACGTCGAGGACGGCCTCGCGGAGCTGGAGCGGGTCAAGGACGCGGCCCTCCAGGAGGGCGTCGCCCATGTCGCGGGCCGCGCCTACACGAACCTCCCCTCCGAGCTGGAGTCGGTGGGCCGCTCCCGCGAGGCCGTGCCGGTCCAGCGCGAGGGCATCGCCTTCGCCCGCAGATACGGCCTGCTGGACTCCGAGGCATGGGTCTGGGGCAACCTCTCCGAGTCGCTGTACGCGCTCGGCCAGTGGGACGAGGCCGCCGAAGCAGCCGCCGGCGCCCTCGGCTCCGCGGCCAGCGCCAAGCCCCGGGGCGCCGGCGCCCTGCAACTCGCCCATATCGCCCTCGCCCGGGGGGACACGGCCGAAGCCGCCCGCCGGCTGGCCGTCGCGCGCGCCCACTACGGCACCCACGACCCGATGCCCCAGGCCCAGCTGCCGGTCGCCCGGATCGCGATCGGCGTCGCCGCCGAGGAGGGCAGGATCCTCGACGCCCGCGCCGAACTGGACCGCGCCCTGGCGGCCGGCTTCCCGCCCGGCACCCACCGCTACGGCTGGCCCCTGCTGCTGGCCGCCGCGACCGCCGAGGCCGACGCCCGCGCCGTGCCCGCGGCGGCCGAGGGCCGTGCCGAGGCGCTCGACCGGCTCGCCGAGGCCGCCCGCAAGCTCACCACCGGCGCGCCCCTGTGGCAGGCGTACGAGCGCTGGACCCGCGCCGAGCTGCACCGCGCCCGGGGTACCGGCACCGCCACCGTCTGGTCGGACGTGGTCACCGGCTTCGAGCGCCTGGACCGCCCCTACGACCTCGCCCGGGTCCGCCGCCGCCTCGCCCAGGCCCTGCTCGAAGAGGCCACCGGCGACGACGAACGCGACCGCGCGACGGAACTGCTCCGGCTGGCCGGGGCCGTCGCCGACCACCTCGGCGCCCGCCCGCTCGCCGAGGCCGTCGCCCTCCTCGCCCAGCGCGCCCGCCTCACCCTCACCACCCGAGCCGCCGCCCGCCGGACCCTCGACCCCGCCGAGCGCCTCGGCCTCACCAGCCGGGAGCGCGACGTCCTGCGCCTGGTCGCGGCCGGCCGTACCAACCGCCAGATAGCCGAGGAGCTCTTCATCTCCCCGAAGACCGCGAGCGTCCACGTCTCGAACATTCTGGGCAAGCTGGGCGTTGCAGGAAGGGGCGAGGCGGCGGCGGTGGCACACAGACTGGGGATGTTCCCCGCCGAGGCCCTCGACCCGACCAGGTAGGGGACCGGCAGAGGAGGCACCGTGTTCAACATGTTCGAGGAGCTGTTCGCACCCGGCCGCAAACACACCCACGAGGAGCAGAAGCGGCTGGAGCTCACCCGCGAGGACGTGGGGGACACGGATCCCGGGCGCGGGCCGATAGACCTCGCGTCCGGCAAGGTCGTCATACGGCTTCCGCAGGAGGAGCCCGCGACGGACACCGGCTCCGACTCCGAGGCGGACCCCGACGCGGACTCCGGGGACGGCGGGGCGGGAGACGGCGGGGCGTGAGCGGTACCGCCCCGGCCCCGCCTACTTCACCGTCAGCTCCAGGATCCGGTCGTCGCCCGTCTTCGGCTTGCCCCGGCCGTCGGTGTTGCTGGTCACCAGCCACACCTTGTCGCCGCCGGCCGCCACGACCGTGCGCAGGCGGCCGTACTCGCCGGTGAGGAAGGCCTGCGGAGCCGCGGCGGCGGTCGTGCCGTCCAGCGGGATGCGCCACAGCCGTTGGCCCTTCAGCCCCGCCATCCAGATGACGCCGCCGACGTAGGCGATGCCGCTCGGGGACGCGTCGTCGGTGTGCCACTGCGCGATCGGGTTGACGTACTTCGGGTCGGACGACTTCCCCTCCGCGTCCGGCCAGCCGTAGTCGCCGCCGGGCTTGATCGCGTTCAGCTCGTCCCAGGTGTCCTGCCCGAACTCCGAGGCGAACAGCCGCTGCTTGTCGTCCCAGGCGAGGCCCTGCACGTTGCGGTGGCCGTAGGTGTAGACGGGGGAGTCCGGGAACGGGTTGCCGGGGGCCGGGTCGCCCTCCGGCGTCAGCCGCAGGATCTTGCCGCCGAGCGACTTCCTGTCCTGCGCGAGCCCCCGCTGCCCGCTCTCCCCGGTCCCCGCGTAGAGCATGCCGTCCGGGCCGAAGGCGATCCGCCCGCCGTTGTGGATGAACCCCTTGGGGATCCCCTTGAAGATCGTGTCGGGAGCGCCCAGCTGCTCCTTGGCCGGCTTGCTCTCGTCCCAGAGCATGCGGACGATCCGGTTGTCGGAGGCCGACGTGAAGTACGCGTAGATCATGTGGTCCGAGGCGAAGTCGGGGGAGAGCGCGATCCCCAGCAGACCCCCCTCACCGGCCGCGGACACCCCGGAGACGACCCCCAGTTCCGTGATCTTCCCGGTCTTCTCGTCGACCTTGCTGATCGTCCCGTCGTCCCGGTCGGACACCAGCAGCCCTGCCCCGTCCGGCAGCGCCGCCAGCCCCCACGGCGACTTCAGCCCCTCGGCGACCGTACGCACCACCGTGACCGACCCCTTGGCGGGCGCGGCCGAGTCCGATGCCCCGGCGGACGCGGAGGCCGCCCCGGAACCACTCGCCGACGACCCCCCGGCCCAGGACGGCGTGGGCAGATCCCCGCCCCCGGAGGAACACCCCGCCACCAGCAGGAGCCCAGCCGCAGCCAACAGGGCGACCACACCTCGACGTCGCACGATCCCGATCCCTTCGAACAGCCCCCGACACCCCCGCCCGACGGTAGTACAACGCGCCCCGCCAGGGGCGGCGCCCCGTAAGGGGCGTGAGGCTGCCGGGCGGATCATGATGCCAACGCCGGCTGACAGCGCCCCGCAAGGGGCGCGGGGAACTGCGCGACCAGCCCCCACGGCGCCGCACCGAACCACCGGCAGAACCCGGCGCTTTCTCAAACCGTTCAGTCCCAAGAGCCCTGCGCAGCAGGCAACCCACCCAGCTCCGCCAGATCCTCCACCGACAGCCGGACCTCCGCGGAACCCGCGTTCTCGGCCACCCACCGCCCCCGCTTGGCCCCCGGCACCGGCACCACATGCGCCCCCTGCGCCAGCACCCACGCCAGCGCCACCTGAGCCGCGGTGACACCACCGCCCCCCTGCCGGCCCGCAACCCTCCGCAGTCCCGCCACGATCGGCTGGTTCGCCGCCATCATCTCCGCCGTGAAGCGAGGATGCCGCGCCCGCAGGTCGTCGGGTTCGAACCCCTCACCCGGCGTGAGCGTCCCGCTCAGGAAGCCGTTGCCGAGCGGCATCGCCGCGAGGAACCCCACCCCCCGCGCCGCACACCACGGCAGCAGCGACTCCAGCGCCTCCGGCGACCACACCGACAGTTCCGCCTCCACCGCGCTCACCGGAAACACCTGCTGCACCCGCTGAAGCTGCCGCAGGGTCGCGTCATGCAGCCGCGCGCCGGACCTGCGCCCCCCGCGCGCCCCCACGGCGCACAACCCCAGCGCCCGCACCTTCCCCGCCTGCACCAGTTCCGCCATCGCGCCCCAGGTCTCCTCGACGGGAACCTCGGGATCGGCGCGGTGCAGCTGGTAGAGGTCTATGACGTCGGTCTGCAGCCGGCGCAGCGACGCGTCACACGCCCGTTTCACATAGCCGGGGCGGCCGTTCGCCACGATGTGCTGGTCGCCCACCAGCAGCCCCACCTTCGTCGACACGAAGGCCTCCGCCCGCCGCTCCCTGAGCACCCGCCCCAGCAGCAGCTCGTTGGTGAACGGGCCGTACATGTCGGCGGTGTCAAGCAGCGTCACGCCCAGGTCCAGCGCCCGGTGCACCGCTCTCGACGACTCGTCACCCCGCTGCCGCGACCCGCTGTACGCCCAGCTCATCGGCATGCACCCGAGTCCGACGGCCCCCACCGCGAGCGCCCCCGCGCCGATCGTCCTGCGCTCCACCAGCCCGTGAACCTCCTTCTTGGGTCCCCAACCTAACCCGGTCGCCCGAACACCTCTGACATAGCCTCCTGCCCATGACCTCCGACGTGTGGCTCCCCATCCCCCCGGCCGAGATCCAGGGGCTCCCGGAAGGCCCCAACTACCTCTTCTGGGACGGCGACCAGGACTTTCCCGCCGACCCCGCCGACTGCGCCGTCTACGTCGTCCCCTACATGAAGCGGCAGCCCGTCAAGGTGCGCCCGCTGCGGGGGATGCGCAACGTCCGCCTCATCCAGACCCTCACCGCCGGTGTCGACGACATGACCGCGGCCCTCGACCTGATCGCCCCCGGCGTGCAGCTCTGCAACGCGCGCGGGGTGCACGAGGCGAGCACCGCCGAACTCGCGCTCACCCTCACCCTGGCGTCCCTGCGCGGCATCCCGGGGTTCGTCCGGGCCCAGCGGCAGGAGCACTGGCAGAGCGGCTTCCACCAGGCCCTCGCCGACAAGTCCGTCCTCATCGTCGGCTACGGTGCCATCGGTTCGGCCATCGAGGACCGGCTCGTGCCCTTCGAGGTTGCGCGGGTGGCGCGCGTCGCGCGCTCCGGGCGCGCCTCGGCGCGCGGTCCCGTGCATCCGCTCACCGAACTGCCGCATCTGCTTCCGGAAGCCGATGTCGTCATCCTCGCCACGCCCCTCACGGACACCACGCGTGGCCTGGTCGACGCGGAGTTCCTCGCGCGGATGAGGGACGGCGCCCTGCTCGTGAACATCGCACGCGGGCCCGTGGTGGACACCAAGGCCCTCCTCGCCGAACTGGAGAGCGGTCGCCTCACCGCCGCCCTGGACGTCACCGACCCCGAGCCGCTGCCGGCCGGACACCCCTTGTGGCAGGCGCCCGGAGTCCTGATCAGCCCTCATGTCGGCGGCCCCACCTCGGCCTTCCTGCCGCGCGCCAAGCGCCTCGTCACCGATCAGTTGAACCGTTACGTGAACCGGGAGCCGTTGCGGAACGTGATTTTGACGACGGGATCCACCGACAACTGACCATCACGGCAATACGCGTGTAATCCGCTTCCGGTACGGTCCGCAACCTTCCGGGCGCGGTGTGTGCCGGCATAGCCGCTGGTCGTCACGGAGCGTAGAGAAGCTATGTCCCTGAGTGACGAGACTGGTGTATCGTCCGGGAAGGGGCTGCGCCGCGCACCGTACGGCGCCGGGGATGGACATTTCAGATTTGTGAGGGGGGCGACGGGCGATGCACGGCCTATGGACGAACGATCCGACGCGGCGGAGCCGCCGGCGGCGACCCTGGCGCACGGCTGCGCGCAGGCGCGGCCATCACACCAGCCATCACCACCACCGCAGGCACAGCGGACGCAGGAGGCACGCTCACCCAGCGCACCGGGGCCCACGGGACCCGGGAGCGGCGCAGACCGGGAGCATCCGGTGACAGCGCCGACGCCCGTGACGACCACCCTCCCCGGAGCGCTGCGGGCGCAGTCTCCGGCGGGGATGCCGCACCCCCGGCCGCCGGCCACCGGCGGCGGGACCGGTATGGTCCGCCAACTCGTCCTGGCCCTGATCTGTGCGGGATACGCCGTCGGTTCCGCGCTCGACTGGGGCTCGAACCAGATCGCCCTGTTCATGGGCGACTTCGGTCTGACCGCAGCCGCCGGCACCGCCGCCGTGTCGTGCTTCTTCTACGCCCGCTCCCCGCGGGTCCGCTTTCGACCCGCCTGGCTGCTGTTCGCCCTCTCCTCGGCGATGGCGGCCCTGGGCAACGCGGTCTGGGGGTGGTACGAGGTCGTGCTCCAGCGGCCCGTGCCCAGCCCCAGCTACGCCGACCTGTTCTTCCTCTGCTTCGCGCCGCCCGCCATCGTCGGCCTGCTGGTGCTGGCCAAGCGGCCGGTGACCAAGGCCGGCTGGATCTGCCTGGCACTGGACGCCTGGCTGATCGGCGGCTCGCTGCTCACCCTGTCGTGGAGCCTCGCGCTCGCCCAGGCCGCCCGGTTCGACGGGCCCAGCGTCGCGCACACCGCGCTCTCGCTGGCCTACCCGCTGCTGGACATCGCCCTGGTCAGCATGGTGCTCGCCCTGCACTTCCGGCGCTCGCCCGGCAACCGCACCGCGGTGAACACCGCGATCGGCGCCCTCGCCCTGACCGTGATGTGCGACGCCCTGTTCACCTCGCCGCTGCTGCACAGCAGTTACCGCTCCGGCCAGCTGCTGGACGCGGGCTGGTTCGCCGGCTCGCTGCTGCTCGCCTACGCCCCCTGGGCCGCCCCCCGGCCGCCGGGCGCGCAGGATCCCGAGGGACACACGCGGGTGGTCCACGAGCACGTGCCCGGCGGCCGTGCCCCGGCGGCCAAGCAGCCGCCGGCGCCCGCCCCGGGCGGTGATCACAGCCGGTACCCGGCGGGCCGCCCGATCACCGGCTCCCTGGCCGCGCTCACCCCGTACCTGGCCGCCGCCGTGTGCACCCTGGGCATCCTCTACAACGTCCTCAACGGCCGCAGCCCCGACCACGTCGTCCTGATCACCGCCGGCTGCGTGGTCCTCGCGCTCGTCGTGCGCCAGGGCATCATGCTGCTCGACAACATCACCCTCACCCAGGAACTGGCGCAGCAGGAGAACCACTTCCGCTCCCTGGTGCAGGGATCGAGCGACGTCATCATGATTGCCGCGCCCAGCGGCATGCTCCGCTACGTCTCCCCGGCCGCCGCCGGGGTCTACGGCCGGTCCGCCGAGGACCTGGTGGGTTCGGAACTGGCCAACCTCATCCACCCCGAGGATCTGGGCTGTGTGGTGCACGAGGTGCGCCGCTTCCTCGCCGCCAGCTCCCAGGAGGAACCCACCACCCGCATCGAGTGCCGGTTCCGCTCCGGCGAGGGCGGCTGGCTCAACGTCGAGTCCACCGTCAACCGCCACCACGGCGGCCTCATCTTCAACAGCCGGGACGTCACCGAAAGGGTGCGCCTACAGGCGCAGCTCCAGCACAACGCCGAGCACGACCCGCTCACCGACCTGCCCAACCGCGCCCTGTTCACCCGGCGCGTCCAGCAGGCCCTGTCCGGCCGCCGCTCCTCCGACCGGGGCCCCGCCCTCCGGAACACGGCGGTGCTCTTCATCGACCTGGACGGGTTCAAGGCCGTCAACGACACGATCGGGCACCAGGCCGGGGACGAACTGCTCGTCCAGGCCGCCCGCAGACTCCAGGACGCGGTCCGCCACGGCGACACCGCGTCCCGGCTGGGCGGTGACGAGTTCGCGGCGCTGATCGTCGGCGACGGCACCCGTGACCGCAGTGCCCGGGAGCGGCACATCCTGGAGCTCGCCGACCGCCTCAGGGTGACCCTCTCCCAGCCGTACGCCATTGACGGCAACGATGTCCGTGTCAACGCGTCCATCGGCGTCGCCTTCGCCGAACCGGGCCTCGGCGCGGGCGAGTTGCTGCGCAACGCCGACCTGGCGATGTACCGTGCCAAGTCGGCCGGGAAAGGCCGCGTCAAGCTGTACAAGCCGCAGATGCAGCAGGACGTCGTACGCAAGGCGGAACTGGCCACCCGGTTGCGGGCCGCCCTGCACGACGGCGAGTTCGCGCTGCTCCACCAGCCGGTGGTGAGCCTGGACAGCGGCCGGATCGAATCGGTCTCCGCGCAGGCCCGCTGGCGCTCCTCGCAGGGCGTGCTGTTCACCCCGGCCGAGTTCCTGCGGGTCGCCGAGGACAGCGACAAGACGGCCGAGCTGGACCGCTGGATCCTCCAGGAGGCGGTCGAGCAGGCCGCCGAACGGGCCGCGAGCGGGCTCGTGGTACCGGTCGCCGTCCGGACGTCCGCCCGGCGGCTGCTCGACCGGTCCTCGCCGCTCGGCTCCGTGGAGGCCCTGCTCACCCGGCACGGGCTGCCCTCGGGGGCGCTGCTCCTGGAGCTGTCCGACACCGACCCGAGGGTCCCGCTGGACGAGCTGGAGCGGCGGCTGACGGCGCTCAGCCGGCACGGTGTCCGGATCGCCCTTGACGGCTTCGGCAGCGGCTACGCGGCGATCACGGCCCTCCGCAAGCTCCCCGTCGACGTGCTCAAGCTCGACCGCAGCCTGGTCGAGGGGGTGGTCGAGTCGGCCCGGCTGCACAAGATCACCAGCGGGCTGCTGCGGATCGCCTCCGACCTCGGCCTGGAGTCCGTGGCCGAGGGCGTGGACCTGCCCGAGCAGGTCACGGCGCTCCGCGCGATGGGGTGCACGCACGGGATGGGCATGGCCTTCTCCGGGCCGGTCGACGAGTACCGGTTGCGCCGGGCGCTCGGTTCCGGCCACTATCCGGTTCCGCACGCCCCGGCCGAGCCCGCCTTCGCGGGCGGCGGCGCGGGGGTGTACACCGGTGGTGTACCGGCCGTGCTCGGAGGCGGAAGTGGCCTACGCTCACATAATGAGACTCCCGTCCCACCCACTTGACACGTGGTGCGCGTCGGAGGGAGGGTCAGTTCCATGCGCACCCGAATTCTCGTACTTGGACAGCGCGTCGGCTGAGCTGGGACCCACCGGAGGACGATCCGGAATCCCCAGCGACCTCACCGGCGCGCTCCCCTCGCTTGCCTTTTGGCACGAGGGGTTTTTTGTTGCACCAGCACCACCCGTACAGCATGCGTACGGCAGCAGAAAACCGTACGAACCTCGCAAAAACCCTCAGCATCGAGAAGAGAATGCCGATGACCGAGCAGAGCGCCGCGGCCCACCATCCGCAGCCGCGGCCCCGTTCCGGAGGACAGCAGCCCGCCCCCGTCGAGCACGTCACGGGTGCGAAGTCCCTCATCCGCTCGCTTGAGGAGGTCGGCGCTGACACGGTATTCGGCATCCCCGGCGGCACGATCCTGCCCGCCTACGACCCGCTGATGGACTCCACCCGGGTGCGCCACGTCCTGTGCCGGCACGAGCAGGGCGCCGGACACGCGGCCACCGGCTACGCGCAGGCCACCGGCAAGGTCGGCGTCTGCATGGCGACCTCGGGACCCGGTGCCACCAACCTGGTGACGCCGATCGCGGACGCGAACATGGACTCGGTGCCGCTCGTGGCGATCACCGGCCAGGTGGTCTCCGCGGCGATCGGCACGGACGCCTTCCAGGAGGCGGACATCGTCGGCATCACCATGCCGATCACCAAGCACAGCTTCCTGGTCACCAAGGCCGAGGACATCCCGCGGATCATCGCGCAGGCGTTCCACATCGCCTCCACCGGCCGTCCGGGCCCGGTGCTCGTGGACATTCCCAAGGACATCCTCCAGGCGAAGACCACCTTCTCCTGGCCGCCGGTCATGGACCTGCCCGGCTACCGCCCGGTGACCAAGCCGCACGCCAAGCAGATCCGCGAGGCCGCCAAGCTGATCACCGCCGCGAAGCGGCCCGTCCTCTACGTCGGCGGCGGTGTCATCAAGGCCGGCGCCACCGCCGAGCTGAAGGTCCTCGCCGAACTCACCGGAGCGCCCGTCACCACCACCCTGATGGCGCTCGGCGCGTTCCCCGACAGCCACCCGCTGCACGTGGGAATGCCGGGCATGCACGGTGCGGTCACCGCCGTCACCGCGCTGCAGAAGGCCGACCTGATCGTCGCCCTCGGAGCCCGCTTCGACGACCGCGTCACCGGCAAGCTGGACAGCTTCGCCCCGCACGCCAAGATCGTCCACGCCGACATCGACCCCGCGGAGATCGGCAAGAACCGCGTCGCCGACGTGCCGATCGTCGGTGACGCCCGCGAGGTCATCGCCGACCTGATCCAGGCGGTGCAGAAGGAGCACAGCGAGGGCCAGAAGGGCGACTACACCGCCTGGTGGAAGGACCTGAGCCGCTGGCGCGAGACCTACCCGCTCGGCTACGACCTGCCGGAGAACGGCTCGCTCTCCCCGCAGCAGGTCATCGAGCGCATCGGACAGCTCGCCCCGGAGGGCACCGTCTTCACGGCGGGCGTCGGCCAGCACCAGATGTGGGCCGCGCACTACGTCCAGTACGAGAAGCCCGCCACCTGGCTGAACTCCGGCGGCGCCGGAACCATGGGCTACGCGGTCCCGGCCGCCATGGGCGCCAAGGCCGGCCAGCCGGGCAGGACCGTCTGGGCGATCGACGGCGACGGCTGCTTCCAGATGACCAACCAGGAACTCACCACCTGCGCCCTGAACAACATCCCGATCAAGGTCGCCATCATCAACAACGGCGCCCTCGGGATGGTCCGCCAGTGGCAGACCCTCTTCTACAACCAGCGGTACTCCAACACGGTGCTGCACTCCGGGCCCGACGACGTCAACCCGGACGCCCGCGGCACCCGGGTCCCCGACTTCGTCAAGCTGTCGGAGGCCATGGGCTGCCACGCGATCCGCTGCGAGTCCCCGGACGACCTCGACAAGGCCATCGAAGAGGCGAACTCCATCAACGACCGCCCCGTCGTCGTCGACTTCATCGTCCACGAGGACGCCATGGTGTGGCCGATGGTCGCCGCCGGCACCTCCAACGACGAGATCATGGCCGCCCGGGACGTCCGCCCCGACTTCGGCGACAACGAAGACGACTGAGCGAGAGACGTAAGAGAGAGACGCAGAAGAATATGTCCAAGCACACGCTCTCCGTCCTGGTGGAGAACAAGCCGGGCATCCTCGCCCGGATCGCCGCCCTGTTCTCCCGCCGCGGCTTCAACATCGACTCGCTCGCCGTCGGGGTCACCGAGCACGCCGACATCTCCCGCATCACGATCGTGGTGAGCGTCGAGGCGCTGCCCCTGGAGCAGGTCACCAAGCAGCTCAACAAGCTCGTCGAGGTGCTCAAGATCGTCGAACTGGAGCCGGGTTCGGCCGTTCAGCGGGAACTCGTTCTGGTGAAGGTGCGCGCCGACAACGAGACGCGCTCCCAGATCGTCGAGATCGTCCAGCTGTTCCGGGCCAAGACCGTCGACGTCTCCCCGGAGGCCGTCACCATCGAGGCCACCGGCAGCAGCGAGAAGCTGACCGCCATGCTCAAGATGCTGGAGCCGTTCGGCATCAAGGAACTGGTCCAGTCCGGCACCATCGCGATCGGGCGCGGGGCCCGTTCGATCACCGACCGGTCGCTGCGCGCCCTGGACCGATCTGCGTAAGGCTTGAGCAAGGCCTGACACGGGTGGCCGGCGATCCGTCCACGGCCCACCGGCCGCCCGTATACCGAGACCCCGAAACTTCCCCTCCCTCCACCGGCATACGGTGGGACGCAACACCTGCACACAAGGAGAGAACCCAAAGTGGCCGAGCTGTTCTACGACGCCGACGCCGACCTGTCCATCATCCAGGGCCGCAAGGTCGCGGTCATCGGCTACGGCAGCCAGGGTCACGCCCACGCGCTGTCGCTGCGCGACTCGGGTGTCGACGTGCGTGTCGGTCTGCACGAGGGCTCCAAGTCCAAGGCGAAGGCCGAGGAGCAGGGCCTGCGCGTGGTGACCCCGGCCGAGGCCGCCGCCGAGGCCGACGTCATCATGATCCTCGTCCCGGACCCGATCCAGGCCCAGGTCTACGAGGAGTCCATCGCCCCGAACCTGAACGACGGCGACGCCCTGTTCTTCGGCCACGGCCTGAACATCCGCTTCGGCTTCATCAAGCCCCCGGCCGGCGTCGACGTCTGCATGGTCGCCCCCAAGGGCCCGGGCCACCTGGTCCGCCGTCAGTACGAGGAGGGCCGCGGCGTGCCCTGCATCGTGGCCGTCGAGCAGGACGCCACGGGCAACGGCTTCGCGCTGGCCCTGTCGTACGCGAAGGGCATCGGCGGCACCCGCGCCGGCGTCATCAAGACGACCTTCACCGAGGAGACCGAGACCGACCTGTTCGGTGAGCAGGCCGTCCTCTGCGGTGGCACCTCCGCCCTGGTCAAGGCCGGTTTCGAGACCCTGGTCGAGGCCGGCTACCAGCCGGAGATCGCCTACTTCGAGTGCCTGCACGAGCTGAAGCTCATCGTCGACCTGATGTACGAGGGCGGCCTGGAGAAGATGCGCTGGTCGGTCTCCGAGACCGCCGAGTGGGGCGACTACGTCACCGGCCCGCGGATCATCACCGACGCCACCAAGGCCGAGATGAAGCAGATCCTCGCCGAGATCCAGGACGGCACCTTCGCCAACAACTGGATGGACGAGTACCACGGCGGTCTGAAGAAGTACAACGAGTACAAGAAGCAGGACTCCGAGCACCTGCTGGAGACCACCGGCAAGCAGCTGCGCAAGCTGATGTCCTGGGTGAACGAAGACGCGTGAGCCCCAGGTGACAGGGCCGGGGCGAGCCGCCCCGGCCCTGTTGTCCGCCCCGTCGAATCTCGGACGGGTGATCCTTCCGCGGAGGCGCAGGACGACTCCTGCCACGCCACTACACTGCCGTACTACATACGCGTCAGGCCCACAGCGTCGTGCGTCTCCACGCGGTAGCCAACCTCCACCGCCTGCGGCCGTCGGGACGGCCGTCCGCATTGGACATGTGAGGACTCACGTGAGCTCGAAACCTGTCGTACTCATCGCTGAAGAGCTGTCGCCCGCCACCGTCGACGCGCTGGGCCCGGACTTCGAGATCCGGCACACCAACGGAGCAGACCGAGCCGAACTGCTCCCCGCCATCGCCGACGTGGACGCGATCCTGATCCGCTCCGCCACCAAGGTCGACGCCGAGGCCATCGCCGCGGCGAAGAAGCTGAAGGTCGTCGCACGAGCCGGCGTCGGCCTGGACAACGTCGACGTCTCCGCCGCCACCAAGGCCGGCGTGATGGTCGTCAACGCCCCGACCTCCAACATCGTGACCGCCGCCGAACTGGCCTGCGGTCTCCTCATCTCCAGCGCCCGCCACATCCCGCAGGCCAACGCCGCGCTGAAGAACGGCGAGTGGAAGCGCAGCAAGTACACGGGCGTCGAGCTCGCCGAGAAGACCCTCGGTGTCGTCGGCCTCGGCCGCATCGGCGCCCTGGTCGCGCAGCGCATGTCCGCCTTCGGCATGAAGGTCGTCGCCTACGACCCCTACATCCAGCCCGCCCGCGCCGCCCAGATGGGCGTGAAGGTGCTGTCCCTGGACGAGCTGCTCGAAGTCGCCGACTTCATCACCGTGCACCTCCCGAAGACCCCGGAGACGGTCGGTCTGATCGGCGACGAGGCGCTGCGCAAGGTCAAGCCGTCGGTGCGGATCGTCAACGCCGCGCGCGGTGGCATCGTCGACGAGGAGGCGCTGTACGCGGCGCTGAAGGAGGGCCGGGTCGCCGGCGCCGGCCTCGACGTCTACAGCAAGGAGCCGTGCACCGACTCCCCGCTGTTCGAGCTCGACCAGGTCGTCTGCACCCCGCACCTCGGCGCCTCCACCGACGAGGCCCAGGAGAAGGCGGGCATCGCCGTCGCCCGCTCCGTCCGCCTCGCCCTCGCCGGCGAGCTGGTCCCGGACGCGGTCAACGTCCAGGGCGGGGTCATCGCCGAGGACGTCAAGCCGGGCCTGCCCCTCGCCGAGCGCCTCGGCCGCATCTTCACCGCGCTCGCGGGTGAGGTCGCGGTCCGCCTCGACGTCGAGGTCTACGGCGAGATCACCCAGCACGACGTGAAGGTGCTGGAACTCTCCGCGCTCAAGGGCGTCTTCGAGGACGTCGTCGACGAGACGGTGTCGTACGTCAACGCGCCGCTGTTCGCGCAGGAGCGCGGTGTCGAGGTACGCCTCACCACCAGCTCCGAGTCGAGCGACCACCGCAACGTCGTCACCGTCCGCGGCACCCTCGGCAACGGCGAGGAGATCTCGGTCTCCGGCACGCTGTCCGGCCCGAAGAACCTCCAGAAGATCGTCGCGGTCGGCGACTACGACGTCGACCTCGCGATCGCCGACCACCTGCTGGTGCTGCGGTACGAGGACCGGCCGGGTGTCGTCGGCACCGTCGGCCGCATCCTGGGTGAGGCCGGGATCAACATCGCCGGCATGCAGGTCGCCCGTGCGGCGGTGGGCGGCGAGGCGCTGGCCGTCCTGACCGTCGACGACACGGTGGCCGCCGGCGTGCTGGCCGAGGTCGAGGCGGAGATCGGGGCCACGTCGGCTCGTTCGGTGAACCTGGTGTAACCGTCACTGCTGCGAACGGCGGGCGGGCTGACGCAGGTCAGCCCGCCCGCCGTTCGCATGTTCTGCTACTCACCGGGCTTCCGGAGCGTCATCCCCGCCCCCACCGCGGCCAGCGTCAGCAGCACCGCCCCCGCGATCGCCGCCCCCTGCATCCCGCCGGTGAACGCCTCCCGTGCGGTGCGGGTCAGGGTCTCTGCCGCGGGCCCCGGCAGCCGGCTCGCCGTGGCCAGGGCGCCGCCCAGGGTCTCGCGGGCGCCGGCCGGGGCCGTGGCCGGCATCTCGTGGCGGTAGAGCGCCGTGCCGATCGAGCCCAGCACGGCCATGCCGAGCGCACCGCCGAACTCCGAAGCCGTCTCCAGCAGCGAGGACGCCGTCCCGGCCCGTTCCACCGGCGCGGCGGTCATCGCGAGGTCGGTCAGCTGGGACATGATCGCGACCATCCCGCAGGCGAGGACGCCGGCACCGGTCAGCACCAGCCACAGCGAGTCGGTACCGACCAGGGCGAGCAGCACGAACCCGGCCGCCATGGCCGCGAAGCCGCCGGCGACGACGTACCCGCGGTCGGCACCCCGCTGCACCAGCTGCGCGGTGAGCGGCCCCGCGGCCCCGATGAACACCGAGGGCAGCAGACTCCACAGCGCCGCCGAAAGCGGGCTCATCCCGAGGACCGACTGGAGGTACTGGGTGGTGAAGATCGCCGAGCCCATCATCGCGAGCGAGGCGACCAGGTTCAGGACCAGCGCCGGGGCGAAGCCGCCGCCCTTCAGCAGGGCCGGCGGGACCAGCGGGGAGCCGGTGGTGCGCTGGCGGTGGACGAAGAGGGCGGCGAAGAGCAGGCCGACGGCGACCGAGACGACGTACAGCGGGTGCCAGCCCTCGGAGGGGATCTCCTTGACGCCGTAGATCACGGGGAGCACGGCGGCCATCGAGAGCGGGACGCTCAGCCAGTCGAAGCGGCCGGGGGAGGGGTTCCGGGACTCCGGGAGCAGGAACGGGCCGACGAGCAGGAGCAGGGCCATCGCCGGGAGGTTGACCAGGAAGACCGAGCCCCACCAGAAGTGCTCGACGAGGATCCCGCTCATCACCGAGCCGAGCGCGATCCCGCCCGTCATCACGCCTGACCACAGGCCGATCGCCTTCGCGCGCTGGCCCGGGTCGGTGAACATCGTGCGCAGCAGCGCCATCGTCGACGGCATCAGGGTCGCGCCGCCGATGCCGAGGACCGCGCGGGCGGCGATCAGGGTTCCGGCGCTGTCCGCGTAGGCGGCGAGCAGCGAGGCGCCGCCGAAGGCCGCGGCGCCGAACAGCAGCAGGCGGCGGCGGCCGATGCGGTCGCCCAGCGCGCCCATCGTCATCAGCAGGCCGGCCAGGACGAAGCCGTAGATGTCGAGGATCCACAGCTGCTGGGTGCCGCTCGGCGCCAGGTCCGCGCCGATCGCCGGGAGGGCGAAGTAGAGGACGGAGACGTCCATGGAGACCAGCAGCAGCGGCAGCATCAGCACGCCGAGCGCCGTCCATTCGCGGCGCCCGGCAAGGGAGTTGGTCTCGGGTGTGCCTGTGGTCGTGCTCATGTTCGTGCTCGTCGGGTTCGTCATGCCAAGGAATGTACGGGCGTCTTAAACGGTTGTCTAGAACGATTGTATAAGTCATGCGTCTAGGACGGCTGTATGGATCCCGGGGTAGGGTGGCCGCATGGGACACCGTGAGGATCTGCTCGAAGGCGCCAAGCGCTGCCTGCTGGAGAAGGGGTTCGCGCGGACCACGGCGCGCGACATCGTCAAGGAGTCGGGGACCAACCTCGCCTCCATCGGCTACCACTACGGCTCCAAGGACGCGCTGCTCGCCCAGGCCTACATCGCGCTGGTGGAGGAGCTGTCCTTCGAGGGCGGCGACGGGGGGCTGACCGGGGCGCCCGGCTCCCTCGAACGCTTCCGAGAGGTCTGGACGAACATCGTCGGCAGCATGCGCGAGCCCGGCACGATGTGGCGGCTCAGCGTGGAGATCATGGCGATGGGCGATCAGCTGCCGGAGGTGCGCGACCAGTTGGCGCGCGCCCAGCGCGAGGGCGGCCGTGGACTGACCTCGCTGATGATGGGCGTACCGGAGGAGGAGGTCTCCGACGAGACCGCCGACACCCTCGGCCGCTTCTACATGACCCTGATGTCCGGCCTGATCTCGGCATGGACCTTCGACCCGAAGACCGCACCCGACGGCGACGCGCTCACCGAGGGGCTGCGGCAGATCGTCGAGGCCGCGAACCGGAGTTGACGCGGCGGAGCCGCCGGCGCGCGGGTCAGCCGAGCGGGTACGTCAGCACGGCGCGGGCCGGGAACCGGAGCGCGTCGTCGTACAGCGGCGACCGCTCGACGGTGACCCGGACGCCGTCGGCGGGGCGGTAGTACCAGACGGGACTCTGCAGGGCGGGTCCGCACAGGCCGTCGGGAAGCTTGTACGGCTCGCCCGCCACGCCGACGCCGCCGTGCCGCTTGTCGAACAGGTCCGCGCCCGCCGGCACGATGCCCGCGCCGCGCAGGAAGCCGGAGAGCAGGCCGCTCCGGAAGGACAGGACGGCCCTGCCGTTCCGGGTGAAGTAGTGGACGTCGGCGGCGTCGGAGGGGATCGGTGTGCCGTGGACGAGGATCCGCTCCGGCAGCCGCTGCTCGCTCCCGGCGCAGGCCCGGTCGTCGCCCAGCGGGTGCGGCAGGTCGTCCCGGAAGAGCCAGACGGCCCCGGAGGCGCACCCCGCGAGGGCGAGTGCGCCGATCCCCAGCGCGGCGGCCCGGCGCCCCGGCCGGCTCCGGCCGCGCGCCTCGGTCCCCGCCGCAGGCGACGGCTCGGCCGCCTCGCCCTGCCGTATGCCCGGACCCGAATCACCCATGTCCGCCCCCGCCGACATCCTTGATGTGAACACCTGTGCAGAACACGTACGCGGAACACGCATGCGAACACGTATACAGAACACGCGGAGCATACGCCGACCGGCATCCGCGCAGGGCACCGAAAGGCGCTCCTCAGGCGAGCCGGGCGCCCTTCAGTGCCATGTGCAGCAGCAGGCGGTCCTCGCCGTCGTCCAGGTCGAGACCCGTGAGCTGTTCGACGCGGGACAGGCGGTAGTACAGGGTCTGCCGGTGGATGCCGAGTGCGGTGGCCGTGCGGCCCGCCTGGCCGGCGTGGTCGAGGTAGACCTCCGCGGTGCGGGCCAGTTCGTGGTGGGCGGGGGTGAGCAGCGGGGCCACGGCCGGGTCCTGCGGGGCCTGCGGCGGCAGCGCGGTCAGCAGGCGGTACGGGCCGATGTCCGCCCACTGCGCGACCGGACCGAACCGCGGCTCCGCCAGTGAGGCCCGGGCCGCCGCCGACGCCTCCCGCCAGACCGCGCCCAGCTCGGCCAGCCCGGTCCTGGCCCCGCCCACCCCGGCGGCGCAGCCCTGCGCCGCCGGGACCGGTCCCGCGAGCCCCGCGGCGACGGCCGCCGCCGTCCGCGCCCCGGCGCCGCGCGCCGCCGCCGCACGGGCCTCCTCCGCATCCCTGAGCAGCCGGGCGGCGGCCGTCAGGGCGGGCGTGGCCGTGTCGGTGCTGCGCAGCCGGACCAGGACGGCGAGGCTGTGGCCGGTCGCCCCCCAGGGCAGCGCGCACAGCGCGGTGGCGTGCGGGACGGTGCGCGGGGACGGCGCGTCGTCCGGGTCGGCGGACGGCCAGGGGGCGACGCAGACCAGGGTGTGCGGGGCGTCCGCGCGGGTGCCGAGGGCCGTGCGGAGTTCGGCCACCGCCATGTCCCGCTGCCAGCCGCCCTCCGCGACCAGCACCGCCCGCAGCTCCCGGCCGAGCCCCGCCCCCGCCTGCGCCTCGTCCGCGAGCAGCGCCCCGATCCGCGCCGCCACCCCCAGGGCGGCGGCCAGCTGGGCGTCCGTCGGACCCGGATCCGAGTCGAGCAGCCACACATAGCCGAGGACGACCCCCCGATGGCGTACCGGCAGACAGATCCGCCCCCGGTACACGCCGGCTTCGGGGGTCGGCGGGATCCGGACCGGTCCGGTCGCCCGGGTGATGCCGAAGCCCTCGAACCAGGTGCGGACCGCCGCCGTCGAACGCCGGGTCAGGATCGAGCGGGTGCGGACCGGGTCGAGCGCCGACGGATCGAGGTCGCCCTCACTGTCGTACGCCCCGAAGGCGATCAGCTCGAAGTCGCGGTTCTCCAGGGTCGCCGGGACGCCGAGGAGCTCCGAGATCTCGTCGACCAGCTCCTGGTAGTCACCCTTGAATTCCGACGTCACCCGGGCATTCTCCCGCAATTCCCGAGCGTCTTCATACATCTGTCTGAGATCCGTGGCACGGATGCGTGACAGCTGTCGATGGCCCACGATCGGAGGGATCCTTAACTTTCACGGTGGTTCCCCGTGCCGTATCCAAATCGTCGGATCGCGGCTGTCTGGCATGTGTTGTGGAGGTGCCCCGTGCTGGGTCCCGTGATTCTCGCCGCGTCGCGCAGCGACCGGATGCGACGTCTGATCTCGGCGGCCCCGGTGACGAAGCAGGTCGTCGACCGCTTCATCCCCGGTGAGTCGGTCACCGACATCGTCCCGGTCATCGAGGAGCTCACCGGCCGCGGCCTGGAGCTGACGATGGACGTCGTCGGCGAGGACATCACCACCCCCGAGCAGGCCTCCGCCGCCCGGGACGCCTACCTCACGCTCGTCGGGCGGCTGAAGGACCTCGGCCTCGGCGAGCGCGTCGAGATGTCGGTCAAGCTGTCCATGTTCGGGCAGGCGCTGCCGGGCGGCCACGAGCTGGCCCTCGCCAACGTCCGCCCGGTCGTCGAGGCGGCCGCCGCGATCGGTACCACCGTCACCCTCGACGCCGAGGACCACACCACCCTCGACTCGATGTTCGCCATCCACGAGGAACTGCGGAAGGACTTCCCGCAGACCGGCTGCGTCATCCAGGCCTACCTCTTCCGCACCGAGGCCGACGCCCGCCGCCTCGCCGCGGCCGGCAGCCGCGTCCGCCTGGTCAAGGGCGCCTACAAGGAGCCCGCCGAGGTCGCCTACCAGCAGAAGCACGAGATCGACAAGGCGTACGTGCGGGTCCTGCGGACTCTGATGGAGGGCGAGGGGTACCCGATGGTCGGCTCCCACGACCCGCGCCTGATCTCCATCGCCCAGGAACTCGCCCGGCGCGCGGGCCGCAAGCCCGACGAGTACGAGTTCCAGATGCTGTACGGCATCCGGAGCGACGAGCACCTGCGGCTCGCCGCCGAGGGCCACCGGATGCGCGTCTACACCGCCTACGGCACCGACTGGTACGGCTACTTCATGCGCAGGCTCGCCGAAAAGCCCGCCAACCTGCGATTTTTCGTCCGCTCAATGATCAGCAAGGGGTGATGCGCTGGATGAGCCACGGCTGTCGGTCGCCGAGGAGTTCGGAGGCCAACAGCCGCAGCCCTGCGGCCGGCTGAGCCGGACCCAGACCCGTGGAAAGGAGTTACGGATCTCGTGACTCCGCCCCCGAAGGGGCTTCTCACGGCTCGCCACAGCGGGTCCGTGACGGTCAAGCCCTGACCGCTGCTCACCATACGCAACTGCTTCGGCCCCCTCCGGCTGAAGCCAGGGAATCACTCGGAAGAGGTAACCCATGGACGCTGTGACCCAGGTCCCCACCCCCGTCAACGAGCCGGTGCACGGCTATGCCCCCGGCTCGCCCGAGCGCACCCGCCTGGAGGCGAAGCTCAAGGAGCTCGCCGAGAACCCGATCGAGCTGTCGATGACCATCGGCGGCGAGAAGCGGCTCGGCGGCGGCGAGCCCTTCCAGGTCGTGCAGCCGCACCACCACAAGGCCGTCATCGGCACCGGCCGGCACGCCACCCAGCAGGACGCCCAGGACGCCATCGACGCGGCCCTCGCCGCCGCGCCCGCCTGGCGCGCGATGGCCTTCGACGACCGCGCCGCCATCATCCTGCGCGCCGCCGAACTGCTCGCCGGCCCCTGGCGCGAGACGATCGCCGCCTCCACCATGCTCGGTCAGTCCAAGACGGCCCAGCAGGCCGAGATCGACTCGCCCTGCGAACTGGTCGACTTCTGGCGGTTCAACGTCCACTACGCCCGCCAGATCCTGGCCGAGCAGCCCCCGGCCAACTCCCCGGGCGTCTGGAACCGGCTCGACCACCGCCCGCTGGAGGGCTTCGTCTACGCGATCACGCCGTTCAACTTCAGCGCGATCGCGGGCAACCTGCCGACCGCGCCCGCCCTGATGGGCAACGTGGTCGTGTGGAAGCCGTCCCCGACCCAGACCCACGCGGCCGTGCTGCTGATGCAGCTGCTGGAGGAGGCGGGTCTGCCCAAGGGCGTCATCAACCTCGTCACCGGCGACGGCATCGAGGTGTCCAAGGTCGCCCTTGAGCACCGGGACCTCGCCGGCATCCACTTCACCGGCTCCACCAAGACCTTCCAGTACCTGTGGAAGACGGTCGGCAACAACATCGAGAAGTACCGCTCGTACCCGCGGCTGGTCGGCGAGACCGGCGGCAAGGACTTCCTCGTCGCCCACCCGAGCGCCGACCGGGCCGTCCTCAAGACCGCCCTCACCCGGGGTGCCTTCGAGTACCAGGGCCAGAAGTGCTCGGCGACCTCCCGCGCCTACATCCCGGCGTCCATCTGGAACGACGGTTTCCGCGAGGAGTTCGCCGCCGAGGTCGACTACCTGACCATGGGTGACGTCACCGACCTGTCGAACTTCGTCGGCGCCGTGATCGACGACCGCGCGTTCGCCAAGAACAAGGCCGCGATCGACCGCGCGAAGACCGACCCGTCCTGCGAGATCGTCGCCGGCGGCTCCTACGACGACTCGGTCGGCTACTTCGTCCGCCCGACCGTCGTCGTGTGCAGCGACCCGGAGAACGAGGTCTTCCGCACCGAGTACTTCGGCCCGTTCCTCGCCGTGCACGTCTACGAGGACGACGAGTACGACGCGATGCTGACCCAGATGGAGTCGGTGTCCGACTACGCGCTGACCGGCTCGGTCGTCTCCAACGACCGCGCCGCCGCCGCGTACACGATGGAGAAGCTGCGCTACGCGGCCGGCAACTTCTACATCAACGACAAGTCGACCGGCGCCGTCGTCGGCCAGCAGCCCTTCGGCGGCGGCCGTGCCTCCGGCACCAACGACAAGGCCGGCGCCCCGCAGAACCTGCTGCGCTGGACGCTGACCCGTGCGATCAAGGAGACGCTGGTCGCGCCGACCGACTACGCGTACCCGCACATGGGCTGATCCTCAGCCCCCCGAGCACGGGCCGGGAAGCCTGACCCACGAGCAGGCTCTCCGGCCCGTTCCCATGCCCTGCCCGGCTACAGCAGCGTGCGGAGGCGGGCCGCGCCCTCGGTGTCCGGCGCGGCCGAGAGGATCACGATCTTCAGCTCCGAGTCGCCGTCCGTCAGGACGTCGCAGTCCACCTCCACCGGACCCACCCCCGGATGCTCGACCGTCTTGCGGTCCGTGCGGTGGGCGGCGACCGTGCCCCGCGCCCAGAGCCGGGCGAACCGCTCGTTGCCCTCGGCCAGTTCGCGCACCAGCTCGGCCAGCCGGGCGTCCTGCGGGAAGCGGCCGGTGGCGCGGCGCAGGTCGGCCACGATCGCGAGGTCGGAGCCGTCGGCGTTCGCCACCCGTACCGGCCAGGACGCGAGGCGGGCCTCCTCGGCGCCGACCGGGAACCGTTCGCGGGCGAGGTTGCGCAGCCCGGGCGGGGTGGCCGCCGGGTCGCCGAGCAGCGCGGCCCAGCCGGGGTTCCACCACAGCAGCTGCCAGTGCGCGGTGAACACGCCGACCGCCACCCCGCCCAGCCGGTCCAGCACGCGGAGCACACCCGGCGGGAGGTGGTCGGGGACCGGGCCGCCGTCCGGCGGGACCAGCCCGGCCATCCGGTAGAGGTGCTCGCGCTCGGCGGCCGTCAGCCGCAGGGCACGGCACAGGGCGGCGACCACCTGCCCGGACGGCGCCGTGGCCCGGCCCTGCTCCAGCCGTACGACGTAGTCGACCGACACCCCGGCCAGCTCGGCCAGTTCCTCGCGGCGCAGCCCGGTCGCCCGGCGGGCGCGACCGGTCGCGGACACCCCTACGGCCGACGGTGACAGCCGCTCCCGCCACGCCCGGATCGTCGGGCCCAGACCGGCCGCCTCTTTCCTCGCCATGCCCTCCATCCTGCCCCAACCGGGTGAGCCTGGTAATGCCGTTCCTACGGTCGAGGCGTCCCTGGCAGGGGCCCCGCGCCGGGCGGACGATCGATCCATGACCATCACCTTCATCACCGGGGCCAACAAGGGCCTCGGCCGCGAGACCGCCCGCCGCCTCGTCGCACTCGGCCACACCGTGCTCGTCGGCGCCCGCGACCCCGAGCAGGGCGCGGCGGCGGCCGACGCGCTCGGCGCGCGGTTCGTCCGGATCGACGTCACCGACGACGCGTCGGTCGCCGCCGCGGCGGCCGACGTCGCCGCCCACGAGGGCCGGATCGACGTACTGGTCAACAACGCGGGCATCGCCGGCCCGCACGGCGACCCCGCGGAGCTGACCGGCGCGGACGCCCTCGGCGTCTTCGACGTCAACGTCTTCGGTGTCATCCGCACCACCACCGCCTTCCTCCCGCTGCTGCGCCGCTCGCCGGACCCGGTCGTCGTCAACGTCAGCAGCGGGATGGGGTCGTTCGCGCTCACCCACGACCCGGCCCGCGTCGAGTCCACCGTCGTCTCGCCCCTCTACACCGCCTCCAAGTCGGCCCTGACCATGCTGACCACCCAGTACGCCAAGGCCCTCAAGGACATCCGCGTCAACGCCGTCGACCCGGGCTACACGGCGACCGACCTCAACGCCCACAGCGGCCCGCAGACCGTCACCGAGGGCACGGACGCGATCGTCCGTCTCGCCACCGAGCGATCCGACGCGTCCGACGCGTCCGACGCGTCCGACGCGTCCGACGCGTCCGACGCGTCCGATGCCTCCGACGCCGGAACGGGCCGCTTCATCGACCGCAACGGCCCCGTCGCCTGGTAGTCCCGTACGACACTGGGGCCATGTCTCTCCCGTCGCTCCGCATCGCCCACACCGCCGACCTCGACCCAGCCGACCTGAGTGCCGCCCGCGCCCTGCTCCACGAGGCGTTCGGCGGGGACTTCGGCGACACCGACTGGGAGCACGGCCTGGGCGGTCTGCACGCGCTCGTCCACGACGAGGCCGGGCTCGCCGCCCACGGCTCGGTCGTCATGCGCCGCGCCCGGCACCGGGGCCGCTGGCTGCGCGTCGGCTACGTCGAGGCGGTGGGCGTACGGCCCGACGCCCGCCGCCGGGGGCACGGCGGGCGGGTGATGGCAGCGCTGGAACGGATCGTCGAGCGGGCCTACGACCTCGGCGCGCTCGGCGCGAGCGACGACGGTGCCCGGCTGTACACGGTCCGGGGCTGGCAGCGCTGGCCCGGCAGGATCTGCGCGCTGTCCCCGGACCGGGGGATCGTGCGGCTCGCCGCGGAGGAGGGGGACGTGTTCGTGCGGCCCGCCCTGGCCGGTGCCCTCGACCCCGCCCACGAGCTGGTCTTCGACTGGCGCGACGGAGACGTCATGTAACCCGTTCGCCCCACCCGCCCCAGCCGTCAAAACGCCAGCTCACGGCCGGGTGACCGGCCTTGCCGTCTCAGATAGTAGGAAGTCCGAGTAATTGTGCAGACAGAAGCGGGCCGCTCCCTTACTTTTGTAGGAGCCGAACGTCTCGCTCGATCAAGCGAATGGCGGTCGTGAGCCGGGCCCCGTGCAGGCAACCCCTGCGGCACCGCTCCCCGCCCCTTCCGGCGTCTCGTATCCCCCCTTGCCGTACTCCCTGTATGTCGAAGGAGTCGATTCCCATGGCCGAGACGACCGTCCGCCGCCGAGTCCGCCACGTGTCCCGCACCAGCGACTCGGACCGCAAGAACGCCGCCGCCGCACTCCAGCGCGCCCTCGACCGCCGTGACAACGGCGGCGAGACCGGCCACTGAGCCGCTGACGGGCCGTTGACGCACCGTCGGTAACACGTGTAGCAACCCCTCGACGGGAGCCGCGCCCGCACGGGGTACGGCGCGGCCGGGACAGCCGCGCCGTACTCCGGGGTCAGCCGCCCCGGCGTACCTCGAAGTGGTCGATCCGCGCACCGCTCTGCGCCAGCGCCGACACCTTCAGCCTCGGGGCCGTACCCGCCTCCGCCTCGACCCTGAGGAAGGAGAAGCCGGTGTACCGCACCCGCGACCACTCCACCGTCTCCGCCACGCTGTGCTGCCCCTTCGTCCAGTGGGAGCTGTCCACCGCGCCGTGCCGGGTGACGTGCCCCTCGTAGCTGTCCTTCACCCCCGACGGGAACCCGTACAGGCCGCGCCCGCCGCCGCCCGCCGTGACGTACACGATCCCGTCCCGCGTCGGGTCGGTCGAGCCGCCGACCGGGACCGCGCGGCCGACCCCGCCGCCCTTCACCGCGTCCGTGCGCTCGTAGACGTGGTTGTGCCCGTTGATGACCAGGTCCACCTGGTACCGGGTGAACAGCGGCAGCCAGGCCGCCCGGATCCCGCCGTCGGAGGCGTGCGAGGACGTCGAGTACGCGCAGTGGTGGAAGAAGACGACGACGAAGTCCACGCCCTTCGCCGCCCGCAGCTCCTTCAGCTTCCGCTCCAGCCACGTCGTCTGCCGGCCGCCGCTGTAGCCGAGGTTGGCGGGGATCTCGTACGACACGTCGTTCGCGTCCAGCGCCACGAAGCCCACGTTGCCGTAGGTGAACGCGTACACGCCCGGTGACCCGTGCGGGTCGAAGCCGTTGTCCGGGAGGGCGAAGCGGGCGTACTGGCCGCCGTAGCCGTCGGGGGAGTACCAGGCCTCCATGTCGTGGTTGCCGGTCGTCACCATCCACGGCACGGACCGTGCCACCGGGTCGTTCTGTTTCAGGAACCGGTCCCACTCCCGGGCGTCGTAGCCGTCCGAGGTCTTCCCGGCGCCGTTGCCGTCCGCGTAGCAGATGTCGCCGGCGTGCAGGTGGAAGGCGGGGTCCTGCTTCAGCAGCGCGTTGTCGGCGGCCTTCCCGGCCTGGCTGACGCCCTGGTCGCCGAAGGCCGTGAAGACGAACCGCTCCGGGCTCGCGGGCGCGGTGCGGAACGGCGTGATGGTGCCGCGGTGGTGGGGGGCGGCCGGGTCCCGGCCGTCGTGGCCGACGCCGTAGTAGTACGTGGTGCCGGGCGTGAGGCCGGTCAGGGCCGCGTGCACGTAGTACTGCTCGACCACCGGGCGCACCCCCTGCACGCCGGGCGTGTGCAGGTGCCGGATCTCGGCGGCGACACGCGTGCCCAGCTGGTCCGGGCGCGTCCCGATCCGCACGAACGGCTTCTTCACGGCGAACGGCACCTGCCAGGAGATCCGCATCTGCGTCCGCGGGTCGGCGCCGAAGGCGAGATGGCGGCCGAACGGCACGACCGCCGCGCCCCGGACCGCGGAGGTCGCCGGAGCCGGGCTCGCCGACTTCGCGCAGCCGGCCACCAGCGCGCCGCCCGCCACCGCGCCCGCCGTCACCAGGGTGCGGCGGCTCACCAGCCGGGCACGCAGATACTCGTACTGCTCGGCCATGCTCAGCCGGGCGGCGAGCCGCGGCGGGATGCCGAAGTCGGGGATGTCCGTGCCGGGGTTGTCCATGCCCGAGAGGTTGCCCAGCGCGGGTCAACACCAGCCACACGTACGGGTGAACGCCCGGCGACGGGACGACCCGCCGTGTCCGCATGCCGGACGCTCCATGTCATCCCATGGGACGAGGAGTAGGGTGCCGGGCATGTCTCGCAGCATCGATCTCGCAGTGATCCCCGGTGACGGCATCGGGCAGGAAGTCGTGGCCGAAGGCCTCAAGGTCCTCTCCGCCGTCCTCCCGGAGGACGTGAAGCTGGAGACCAGGGAGTACGACTTCGGCGCCAAGCGTTACCACGCCACCGGTGAGACCCTCACCGACGCCGACCTCGACGCGCTGAAGGGGCACGACGCCATTCTGCTGGGAGCCATCGGCGACCCGAGCGTGCCCTCCGGCGTCCTGGAGCGCGGCTTCCTGCTGAAGCTCCGCTTCGCCTTCGACCACCACGTCAACCTGCGTCCGTCGAAGCTGCTCCCCGGTGTCGCCACCCCGCTGGCCGGCGAGCCCGAGATCGACTTCGTCGTGGTCCGCGAGGGCACCGAGGGCCCGTACACCGGCAACGGCGGCACCATCCGCAAGGGCACCGAGCACGAGGTCGCCACCGAGGTGTCCGTCAACACGGCCTTCGGCGTCGAGCGGGTCGTCCGGGACGCCTTCGCCCGCGCCCAGGCCCGCCCGCGCAAGAAGCTCACGCTGGTCCACAAGAACAACGTGCTGACCTTCGCCGGGCACCTGTGGACGAACATCTTCAACAAGGTGGCCGCGGAGTTCCCCGAGGTCACCACGGACTACATCCACGTCGACGCGGCGACGATCTACCTGGTCACCGACCCCGGCCGGTTCGACGTCATCGTCACCGACAACCTCTTCGGCGACATCATCACCGACCTGGCCGCGGCCGTCTCCGGCGGCATCGGCGTCGCCGCGAGCGGGAACATCAACCCGAGCGGCGAGTTCCCGTCCATGTTCGAGCCGGTCCACGGCTCCGCGCCCGACATCGCGGGCCAGGGCAAGGCCGACCCCACCGCCACGGTCCTGTCCGTCGCCCTGCTGCTGCGCCACCTCGGCTACGAGGCCGAGGCCGCCCGCGTCGAGGAGGCCGTCACCGCCGACCTCACCGAACGCCAGGGCAAGCCCGCCCGCTCCACCTCGGAGATCGGCGACGCGCTCGCCGTACGAGTAGCCGGCTGACCCGAGCCACTCGAAGCACGACTTCGAAGCCGCCGGGTCGCACCAGCGCCCGGCGGCTTTCCCATGCCTGCCGCCGGGTGCCACCATCAACCCCGGGTCCGCATTCACCCCGATTCCTTCCACCCCGGCCCCCGCGCGATAATCGAACGCGGAGCCGCGCCATGAGGGAATGCTCGGACGTCCTACGACAGGGCACTCGCCCTGCTCCCGGACACCGGCCTACGGGTGTGCGCGCGGCCGATCACTACAACCGGTGAAGGACACCTACTCATGACGACGCCCACGATCGAGCTCAAGCCGTCCGCACACCCGCTGCCCGCCGCGGAGCGCGAGGCGATCCTGGCCAGCCCCGGATTCGGCCGCCACTTCACCGACCACATGGTGACGATCAAGTGGACCGAGGGCCGCGGCTGGCACGACGGCCAGCTCGTCCCGTACGCGCCGATCCCCCTCGACCCGGCCACCAACGTCCTGCACTACGCCCAGGAGATCTTCGAGGGCCTCAAGGCCTACCGCCGCCCCGACGGCTCCGTGGCCACCTTCCGCCCGGACCAGAACGCCAAGCGCTTCCAGCGGTCCGCCCGCCGGCTCGCCATGCCCGAGCTGCCGGTCGAGACCTTCATCGAGGCCTGCGACCTGCTGGTCAAGCAGGACAAGGCGTGGGTCCCCGCGCACGGCGGCGAGGAGTCCCTCTACCTGCGCCCCTTCATGATCGCCACCGAGGTCGGCCTCGGCGTCAAGCCGGCCAACGAGTACCTCTTCCTGGTCATCGCCTCCCCGGCCGGCGCCTACTTCCCCGGCGGCGTGAAGCCCGTCTCCATCTGGGCCTCCGAGGACCGCGTCCGCGCCGTCCCCGGCGGCATGGGCGACGCCAAGACCGGCGGCAACTACGCGGCCTCCCTGCTCGCCCAGGCCGAGGCCGCGGCCCAGGGCTGCGACCAGGTCTGCTACCTCGACGCGGTCGAGCACAAGTGGGTCGAGGAACTCGGCGGCATGAACCTGTACTTCGTGTACGGCGACAAGATCGTCACGCCGACCCTCACCGGCTCCATCCTCGAAGGCGTCACCCGCGACTCCCTCCTCACGGTCGCCCGCGACCTCGGCTACGAGTCCGAGGAGGCCCGGGTCTCCGTCGAGCAGTGGCAGCGCGACTCCGAGAACGGCACCCTCACCGAGGTCTTCGCCTGCGGCACCGCCGCCGTGATCACCCCGGTCGGCACGGTCAAGCGCGCGAACGCCGAGTGGCAGCAGTCGGGCGGGGAGCCCGGCGAGGTCACCCTCCGGCTCCGCGAGGCCCTTCTCGACATCCAGCGCGGCACGGCCGAGGACAAGCACGGCTGGATGCACCAGCTCGGCTGACCCCACCGGTCGTACCGGTGGCCGATCTTCGATGGTCCGTCCGACGCGTATCACCTCCCCCGTGCGGGTATCTCCTGGTTCCACACGGGGGAGGGAACACGCGTGAGCGGACGATCGCCGATGCCACGACTGCGCTGGCTGATGCGCACGTTACGCACCCCGCGCCGCCCGCAGAGCCTCACCGTGCTCGCCCTGCTCACCGCCGTCGCGGGCCTGCTGCTGTGGCGGGCCTCGACGATGGACAGCTACGGGCAGAACCTCGCCCTCAACCTCGGTACCGACCTCGTCGGCGTGGTCATCACGGTGTTCGTCATCGGCCCGCTGATATCCCGGGCCCAGGAGGGCCGGGTCCGCGAGCACACCCGCCTGGACTACGAGTGGTTCGCCGCCCAGGTGCACGGCTCCACCTCCAACGTGAAGGTCCTGGACACCTTCTCCAACCTGTTCGGCCCGCAGTTCTCCGAGCGCCTCTTCCGGGGCGTCAGGTCCGCCACGGCGAGCGGCGCCCGGGTGCAGATCCTGCTCCTGGACCCCGACTCCCTCGCCGTCATCCTGCGTGGCCGTGAACTGGGTGAGCAGAGCGCCGACATCCGCCGCGACATCATGCGCAACCTGCGCACCCTGGACGGGTTCGCCCGCCGCCTCGACGCCACCTCCCGGCAGCTCCTGGAGGTACGGCTGTGCTCCACCTCCCCCGGCGTCACCCTCTACCGCTGGGACGAGCGCTGCCTGGTCTCCTTCCTGACCGTCGGCCGGCTCTCCGGCGAGGGCGTCCAGCTGGAAGTCGCGGTCCGCTCCCCGCTGGGCACCTTCGTCGAACAGCGCTTCGACGAACTGTGGCAGCAGGGCAAGCCGATGGAACGGTTCACCCGTCTGCCCGTCACCCTCGTCGACGCCACGGACGGGCGACGCGATTTCGTCTGCCACTTCGTCTTCCTCGACGACCGCCTCTACGTCGCCGCCCCCGACCTCGTCACCTACCTGGCCCGCCACCGCCTCGACCAACTCAGTGCCTACAGCGACGCGCTGAGCGGGTCCGGCGCGCACGACGTCATCGTGGTCGACGACGAGAGCGAGCTGCACGGACGGCTCATCCGGCACTTCGGGGAGAAGTACGATGCGCGGGCGGCTGCCTTCGTGGAGTTGCGGCCGTCCACGGTCCTGGTCACGGAATGAACAACAGAGGGCCCCGCCACAGATGAGCTCAGCGCACCACCCCCGTTTCCGCGCCTTCACGCCCCGTGACCTGGACGGTCTGCTCCGCCGGGTCTCCCTGACGGACGATCAGCGGCTGGAGCTGCGGGCGGTCTCCTCGGTCCTGCCGTTCCGCACGAACGCCTACGTCGTCGACGAGCTGATCGACTGGTCGGCCGTCCCCGAGGACCCGGTCTTCCGGCTGACCTTCCCGCAGTCGGGGATGCTGCCCGCGCCCGACGTCCGCCGGATGGCCGAGCTGCTGGGCCGGGACGCGTCGCGGGCCGAGATCCAGCGCGCCGCGCACGAGATCCGGATGCGGCTCAACCCGCACCCCTCCGGCCAGCTGGACGCCAACGTCCCCGTGCACGAGGGGCAGCGGCTGACCGGCCTCCAGCACAAGTACCCGGAGACGGTGCTGGTCTTCCCGCGTCAGGGCCAGACCTGCCACGCCTACTGCACCTACTGCTTCCGCTGGCCGCAGTTCGTCGGCGAGGCCGACCTGCGCATCGCCACGGACGACATCGCGGCCACCGGTTCCTACCTGCGCGCCCACCCCGAGGTCGCCAGCGTCCTGGTCACGGGCGGCGACCCGCTGGTGATGAGCACGGACGTACTGCGCCGCTACGTCGAGCCGCTGCTGCGGATCGACACCGTCCGCTCGATCCGCATCGGCACCAAGTCGCTCGCCTTCTGGCCCTATCGCTTCACCACCGACCGCGACGCCGACGACCTGCTGCGGCTCTTCGAGGAGGTGGTGGCGAGCGGCAGGCACCTGGCCCTGATGGCCCACTTCACGCACCCGCAGGAGCTGCGCCCGCCCGTCGTACGGGAGGCGATGCGGCGCGTCCGCGGCACCGGGGCCGTGATCCGCTGCCAGGGCCCGCTGGTGGCCGGGATCAACGACAGCGCGGACGCCTGGGCCGAGCTGTGGGAGGAGACGACCCGGCTGGGCGCGGTGCCGTACTACCAGTTCGTGGAGCGGGACACCGGCCCCCAGGGCTACTTCGGCGTCCCGCTCGCCCGCGGCCACGCCGTCTTCCGCGACGCCTACGCCCGTGTGTCGGGCCTCGCCCGCACGGTCCGCGGCCCGGTCATGTCGGCGATGCCGGGCAAGGTCTGCGTGGACGGCGTCGCCGAGGTGGCCGGCGAGCGGGTCTTCGTCCTCCACCTCATCCAGGCCCGCGATCCGGACCTGGTCGACCGGCCCTTCTTCGCGGCGTACGACGAGGGGGCGACATGGTGGACCGACCTGAAACCGGCGTTCGGGGCGTCCCGGTTCCTCCCGGGGCTCGAGCCGGGGTGACGGTCCCTCCGGGGCCTTCGCCCCCGGGCCTTCGCCCACCGCCCTACTCGGTCGGTCGGGAGGCGAGGCCCGGGGCGCGGTTCGTCACTCCGCCGGTTCCACCCCGGCGCGCAGCAGGCCGTAGGTGTACGCGTCCTCCAGGGCCTGCCAGGAGGCGGCGATGACGTTCTCCGCGACGCCCACCGTGGACCATTCGGCGGTGCCGTCGGAGGTCGAGATCAGGACGCGGGTGGTGGACTCGGTGCCGTGCTTGCCCTCCAGGATGCGGACCTTGTAGTCGACGAGGTCCAGCTTGGCGAGCTGCGGGTAGATCTTTTCGAGGCCCACGCGCAGGGCGCGGTCGAGGGCGTTGACCGGGCCGTTGCCCTCGGCCGTGGCGACGATCCGCTCGCCCTTGGCGAAGAGCTTCACCGTGGCCTCGTTGGCGTGGGTGCCGTCGGGGCGGTCCTCGACGATGGCCCGCCAGGACTCGACGCGGAAGTAGGAGCGCGGCCTGCCCTCGACCTCGGCGCGCAGCAGGAGTTCGAAGGAGGCGTCGGCGGCCTCGTAGGTGTAGCCCCTCAGCTCGCGCTCCTTGACACGCTCCACCACCCGGCCGACCACCTCGCGGTCGCCGCCGAGGTCGACGCCCAGCTCCTTGCCCTTGAGCTCCACGGAGGCGCGGCCGGCCATGTCGGAGACCAGCATGCGCATGGTGTTGCCGACCAGGGCCGGGTCGGTGTGCTGGTAGAGGTCGGGGTCGACCTTGATCGCGGAGGCGTGCAGGCCCGCCTTGTGGGCGAAGGCCGAGACGCCGACGTAGGGCTGGTGGGTGGAGGGGGTGAGGTTGACGACCTCGGCGATGGCGTGGGAGATCCTCGTCATCTCGCGCAGGCGGCCCTCGGGCAGTACCTGCTTGCCGTACTTCAGCTCCAGGGCGGCGACCACCGGGAACAGGTTGGCGTTGCCGACCCGCTCGCCGTAACCGTTGGCCGTGCACTGGACGTGGGTGGCGCCCGCGTCGACCGCGGCGAGGGTGTTGGCGACCGCGCAGCCGGTGTCGTCCTGGGCGTGGATGCCGAGCCGGGCGCCGGTGTCCGCGAGGACGGTGGAGACGACGGCGTTGACCTGGGCGGGGAGCATGCCGCCGTTGGTGTCGCAGAGGACGACCACGTCGGCGCCGGCCTCGGACGCGGCCCGTACGACGGCCTTCGCGTACTCGGGGTTGGCGCGGTAGCCGTCGAAGAAGTGCTCGCAGTCGACGAAGACCCGGCGGCCCTGGGCCTTCAGGAAGGAGACCGTGTCGCGGACCATCTCCAGGTTCTCGTCGAGGGTGGTGCGCAGGGCCAGCTCGACGTGCCGGTCGTGCGACTTGGCGACCAGCGTGATCACCGGGGCGCCGGACTCCAGCAGCGCCCTGACCTGGGGGTCCTCCGTGGCCTTGGCGTTCGCCCGGCGGGTGGCGCCGAAGGCGACCAGCTGGGCGTGCTTGAAGTCGATCTCCTGCTGGGCGCGGGCGAAGAACTCGGTGTCCCGGGGGTTGGCGCCGGGCCAGCCGCCCTCGATGAAGCCCACGCCGAAGTCGTCCAGGTGCCGGGCGATGGCGAGCTTGTCCGCGACGGTGAGGTTGATGCCCTCGCGCTGCGCGCCGTCGCGCAGCGTGGTGTCGAAGACGTGGAACGAGTCGTCCAGCTCGTTGGTTTCCGTCTCGGTCATGGTCTCAAGGCTCCTGATGTCGAATCTCGGTCGTACCGGAATGACCGGCTCCACCGTCCCTCCATGGTCCCTCGCGCCTGTCCTCCGGCTGAAGGTGGGCCGGAAAACGAAAAAACCCCTCGCGGGTGCGAGAGGTCTGCGCGCGGGTCGAGGACGACGATGGCCACCCGTACCTGGTCGTACGTGGTGGTCACTGCGGACCGGCGCGCCTGCTGCCAATAATCATGGCGAACGAGAGCACGGAGGCAGTCTGGCACAGCCCGTCCCCGTCCTCACCGTCCGTCTCAGGATGCGAACAGTGTGCAGTCCGTCACGCGTCCGCGAGGAGGTCCGCTGCCAGGAAGTCGCGTACATGGCCGAGGACCTGTGCCCGGTCCGTGCCGCGCAGGCCGATCGCCACGTGGATGGAGAACCCGTCGAGGAGGGCGCGCAGCCGGGCGGCGAACCGGTCGGGGTCGACGGGCCGGAACTCGCCACGTGAGATGCCCTCGGCGACCAGCGCCACCAGGTCGCGGTGCCAGGCGCCCTCGATGGCGGCCTGCCGGTCGCGGGCCGCGTCGTCGGCGTTCTGCGAGCGGTTCCAGACCTCCAGCCAGAGCGTCCAGTGCGGGTCGCGGTGCCCGTCGGGGACGTACAGGTCGACGTAGGCGTCGAGGCGTTCGCGGGCGGTGCCGCGCCGGGTGAGCAGCCGGCCGCGCTCGGCGCCCAGCCGGCCCTCGCTCCACTCCAGGGCCTGGAGCAGGAGTTCGTCCTTGGAGTGGAAGTAGTAGAGGAGATGGCCGCTGCTCATGCCGACCTCACGGCCGAGCGCGGCCATGGTGAGCTTCTCCAGGCCCCGTCCGGCGATCATCGTCATGGCGGCGGCGAGCACGTCCTCGCGGGGCGGGGCGTTCCTGCGCGCACCGGCCATGTTCCGCTCCGCTCCTAGATCCTCGGCTGCTGCTGGGTGATGCAGTGGATACCGCCACCCCCCGCGAAGATCGTACGGGCGTCCACCAGCGTCACCGTCCGCTCGGGGAAGAGGCGGCGGAAGATCCCGGCGGCGATCTCGTCGCGCGGGTCGTCGAAGCCGCAGAGCACGACCCCGCCGTTGCAGAGGTAGTGGTTGATGTAGGAGTAGTCGGCCCAGTGGCCGTCGGCCTCCAGGGCGGTCGGCGCGGGCACCTCGACGACCTCCAGGGTCCGGCCGCGCGCGTCGGTCTGGGACCGCAGCAGCCCGATGACCTCCTTGCTCACCTCGTGGTCCGGGTGCGCGGGGTCCGGCTGGGAGTGCGCGACCACGACGCCCGGGCGGGCGAAGGCGGCGACGATGTCGACGTGGCCGAGGGTGCCGAAGCCGTACGGGGGGTAGTCGCCGGTGAGGCCGCGGGGCAGCCATATCGCCTTGCGGGTGCCGAGCATCCCGTGGATCTCGGCCTCGACCTCCGCCTTCGTCCAGCCCGGGTTGCGCTCGGGGCCCAGCTGCACGGTCTCGGTCAGCAGGACGGTCCCCTCGCCGTCGACGTGGATGGCACCGCCCTCGTTGACCAGCTTCGAGGCGTACGTCCGCGCGCCCGCGAGGTCCGCGACATGCGCGGCGATCTTCGCGTCGTGCTCCCAGCGGGCCCAGTGCTGGGCGCCCCAGCCGTTGAACGTCCAGTCGACGGCGGCCAGTTCACGCCCGTCGGTGAGGAAGGTGGGCCCGATGTCCCGCATCCAGGCGTCGTCGAGGTCCCGCTCGACGGTGTCGACGCCGGGGCCGAGCAGCGTCTGTGCCGCCGCCGACTGGCCGGGGCCGCACACGACGGTCACCGGTTCGAAGCGGAGGACGGCACGGGCCACGGACGCCCAGGCCATCCGGGCGGCGATGAGGTCGTCGGCGTCGTCGAAGGTGGGGTTGGGGCCCGGCCACGCCATCCAGGTGCGCTCGTGCGGGGTCCACTCGGCGGGCATCCGGAAGCCGTCGGCGGCAGCCTTGTCCATGGTGGGGGTCCTTACAGGAAGTACAGGCGGTTGAGGGAGACGGAGTCGGCCGGTTCCGAGTGCAGCGGTTCGCCGTCGAGGGTGACCAGGCCGGTGCGCTGGTCGACGTCGACCGCTCCGGTACGGGAGTTGCGCCGCAGGTCGGCCGGGCCGATGCCGCGGGTGCCGCGGACGGCGACCCGGCGGCGCCGGGTGGGCATGGTGTCGTGGCCCTGGTCGAGGGCGGCCCGGGCCACGAACGCGACGGAGAGGTCGGCGGGGGTGGCGCCGTGCGCCCCGAACTGGGGTCCGAGCACGAGGGGTTCGCAGGTGTCGGTGGCCGCGTTGGGGTCGCCGGTGACGCCGAACGCCGGGAAGCCGGACTTCAGTACCAGCTGCGGCTTGGCCCCGAAGTACTCCGGGCTCCACAGCACGATGTCGGCGAGCTTGCCGACCTCGATCGAGCCGACCTCGTGCGAGAGGCCGTGCGCGATGGCCGGGTTGATGGTCAGCTTGGCCACGTAGCGGAGCACGCGCTCGTTGTCGTGGCCGTCGTCCGGGGCGCCGAGCTCGGCCTTCATCTTGCCGGCCATCGCGAAGGTGCGGCGGACGGTCTCGCCGGCCCGGCCCATGCCCTGCGCGTCGGACGAGGTGATGCCGATCGCGCCCAGGTCGTGCAGGACGTCCTCGGCGCCCATGGTCCCGGCGCGGATCCGGTCGCGGGCCATGGCGGCGTCGCCGGGCAGGTCGGTCTTCAGGTCGTGGACGGAGACGATCATCCCGTAGTGCTCGGCGACCGCGTCCCGGCCGAAGGGCAGGGTGGGGTTGGTGGAGGAGCCGATGACGTGGGGGACGCCGGCCATCTTCAGGACGTTGGGCACGTGTCCGCCGCCGCAGCCCTCGATGTGGAAGGCGTGGATGGTGCGGCCCTCCAGGACCCGGAGGGTGTCCTCGACCGAGAGGCACTCGTTCAGCCCGTCGCTGTGCAGGGCGACCTGGACGTCGTACTCCTCGGCGACCCGCAGCGCCGTGTCCAGGGCCCGGGTGTGGGCGCCCATGTCCTCGTGCACCTTGAAGCCGGAGGCGCCCCCCTCGGCGAGGGCCTCGACCAGCGGGGCCGCGTGCGAGGACGAACCCCGGCCGAGGAAGCCGATGTTGACCGGCCAGGCGTCGAAGGCGTTGAACGCGTGCTGCAGCGCCCAGGGCGAGTTGACGCCGACGCCCCAGACCGGCCCGAACTCCTGCCCGATGATCGTGGTCACGCCGGAGGCCAGCGAGGCCTCCATGATGCGCGGCGACAGCAGGTGGACGTGCGTGTCGACGGCCCCGGCGGTGGCGATCAGCCCTTCCCCGGACACGATGGACGTGCCGGTGCCGACCACGACGTCCACCCCGTCGAGGGTGTCCGGGTTCCCGGCACGCCCGATCGAGCAGATCCGCCCCTCCCGGATGCCGATGGACACCTTCCGGATCCCCAGCACGGCGTCGATGACGACGACGTTGCTGATCACGACGTCGCAGGTCTCCCGGACGGCGGCGGCCTTGAGGTGCAGCCCGTCCCTGGCCGTCTTGCCGAAACCGGCCAGGAACTCGTCGCCGTAGCGCTGGGAGTCGTCCTCGACGCGGATCACGAGCCCCGAGTCCCCGAGGCGGACGCGGTCGCCGGCGCGGGGGCCGTGGGTGGCCGCGTACTCGTGGGGGGTGAGGCGGCGGGCCTCGGCGGGGTGTCCTGCGGGACGGCTCATCGACCGGTCTCCTCTGCCTCTCGTGCCCCCAGGTATCCGCAGGCGGCGGCGCGGCGCAGGGCCTCCTCGCGGGCGCCGGGCGCGTCCAGCGGCCCGTCGACGAGTCCGGCGAAGCCGATGGCGACCCGGCCGCCGCCGATCGGCACGAGACCGACCTCCAGCGACTCACCCGGCCCGAACCGCACGGACGACCCGGCGGGCACGGCGAGCCGCAGGCCGTAGGCGGCGGCGCGGTCGAAGTCGAGGCGCGGGTTGGCCTCGAAGAAGTGGAAGTGCGAGGTGACGGAGACGGGGACGGCAGCGGTGTTGGTGACGGCCAGCCGTACGACCGCCTCCGGGTCGGCGTGCTCGGGCCCCGGCAGCAGCGCGCCGGGCGCGTCCTCGCCGAGCCCCCCGCCGCCGATCGGGTCGGTGACGACCGCGAGCCTCGACCCGTCGTCGAAGACGGCCTCGACGTGCACCTCGGTGACGACGTCGGCGACACCGGGCAGCACGTCGGCCGGGCCGAGCACGGAGCGGGCCGCCTCGATCGCCTCGGCGAGCCGCCGGCCGTCCCGGGCGGCCTCGCAGACGGTGTCCGCGATCAGCGCGGTGGCCTCCGGCACGTTCAGCCTGAGGCCCCGCGCGCGGCGGGCCCGGGCCAGCTCGGCGGCTCCGAAGAGCAGCAGCCGGTCACGTTCCGTGGGGGTCAGTCGCACGCCCGGCACCTCCTTCGCTTCGTCATACCTGGCTCGACTTAGAACAACACTCTAAATGCCGGATTACGAGAAGGGAACCATTGCCATCGAACAGCAGGTCACCCACATTGAACGTCGCTCTAACTTTTGCACGGCCGTCGAAGGGGACCAGCCATGCCGATAGAACAGCGCGGAGTCGACACGATCCCGGACGGGATGGGGGTACCTCCCGCGCTCGAACGCAGTTGAGAGCGTGGGGGAGCACCAGCGGGCCGAAGGACCTGGTCTCGATCCTGCTCGGCTCCAACCTCTGTCTCGGCGTGATCATCTTCGGCTGGCTGCCGCCGTCCTTCGGGCTCGGCTGGTGGGCGTCGGTGAGCGCGATCGTGGCGGGCACGCTGGTCGGCACGGTCTTCACGGCTCCGCTGGCCCTGGTCTCCCTCCGCACCGCGACCAACCTCTCCACCTCCTCGGGCGCCCAGTTCGGGGTGCGCGGGCGGCTGGTCGGCTCGGTGGTGGGCCTGCTGCTAGCCTTCGGCTACACCGCGCTGACCGTGTGGATCGGCGGCGACGTGATGGTGGGCGTGCTGGGCCGGCTGTTCGGTCTCCCGGCGGACGGGGTGGCGTACGCCGTCGTCTACACGGTGCTCGCGGCGGCGACGGTGGCGGGCGCGGTCTACGGCTACCGGGTGCTGCTCGCCATGTCCAAGGTCCTCGCCATCGGCATGACGGCCCTGCTGGTCCTCGGGATCTTCGCCTACGCCCCGCACTTCACCACCTCCGCGCTGCCGGAGGCGGGCGGCTACCTGCTGGGCGGCTTCTGGCCGACCTGGTGCCTGGCGGCCGTGGCGGCCGGCCTCTCCGGCCCCGTCGCCTTCATCACCCTCCTCGGCGACTACACCCGCTACATCTCCCCGGCCCGCCACACCTCCCGCCGGGTCCTGCACGCGACCTGGCTCGGCCTGGTCCTGGGCCTGCTGGTCCCGCAGCTCTTCGGCACGTTCACCGCGTACGCGGCGCGGGCGGCGGCGGACTACGCGGGCCCGCTGGTCTCGGCGTCCCCCGCCTGGTACCTGGTCCCGCTCCTGCTCTCCGCCTCGGCCGGCTCGGTCGGCAACGCGGGCCTCATGCTCTACTCCATGGGCCTCGACCTGGACGCGATCCTCCCTCGCGCCTCCCGCGCCCGCGCCACCTACACGGTCGCCATCGTCGCCACGGCCTGCGTCTTCGCCGGCCTCCCCCAAACGCTCGGCTTCGCTCGCGCCCGGGGGGACCCCCATCGCCTGGAACGCCCAGTCCGCGATGACCTCCTTCGTCCTCCTCCTCACCGCCATCGGCACCCCGTGGGCGGTCATCACCCTCATCGGCTTCGTCCGCTGCCGGGGCGTCTACGACGCGGACGCCCTCCAGGTCTTCAACCGCGGCTCGCGGGGCGGCGTCTACTGGTACCGGTCCGGCTGGAACATCCGGGCCACGGCGTCCTGGGCCCTCGGCGCAGGCGTAGGCCTCCTCGCGGTCTCCCTCCCGTCGTACGAGGGCCCGCTGCTGACCCTGACGGGCGGGGTGGACTGCAGCTTCCTGCTCTCGGGGACGGTCGGGGGGCTGGTGTATCTGCTCCTCATCCGGAACCGGGCGGATTCGGACCACCCGATGGCCGACGACGGCGCGCAGCCACAGCTCAGCCGGTCCGGCGTCTGAGGACGAGGCCGGTCAGGCCGAGGGGGGCTGTCCCGGCCCTGCCGGCCGGCCTGACCCGCAGGGCCAGGACGTTCGTCGAGCAGGAAGGCATCCGTGTTGCCCGCCCTGTACCGGGGCGGCTGACCGGTTCTGTGCGTCCGTACGCGTCAGGGCAACGCGGAGAAGCCCTGGTGTCCGCCCTTGCGACGCGAGGGGACACCAGGGCCGATCGGGTTCGTCTACTGGAGGTGCCACTTCTGGTTGGCCGCGCCTGTGCAGGACCAGATCTGTGCCCGTGCCCCGTTCGCCGACGAGTTGTCCGTGACGTCCAGGCACTTGCCGGCCGCCGTGTTCACCACGTCACCCGTGGACGAGTTGTAGGACCACTGCTGCGCACCGGTGCCGTTGCAGTCGTACAACTGCACCTTCGCGCCGTCCGCCGTCGACGCCGACGTCACGTCGAGGCACTTGCCGAGCGCCCGGACCGACCCGTCGGACTGCACGGTCCACTGTTGGGCGGTGGTGGCGTTGCAGTCGTAGAGCTGGACGGCCGTGCCGTTCGTGGTCGAACCGCCCGCCACGTCCAGGCACTTGCCCGCCAGCCCCACGAACGCACCGGTCTGGCTGCCGCCGCCCGACTGGGTGCCGGACCAGGTGAAGGTCGCCGAGGTGTTGCCGGGGAGCGAGTAGGTGGCGTGCTGGGAGCCCCAGTTGATCGTCACCGTCTGCGCGCCCGACGAGTCGTTGTAGGCGATGAGCGCCTTCGAGCCGTCGGGGTTGCGCCAGGCCACGTTCGGCACGGTGGTGGACGCGGTGGAGGCGATCCGCTGCGCGCCGGGCCGTACGAACTTGGTCAGGTGGCCCATGTCGTAGTACTCGACGGTGTAGTCGACCGTCCCGCTCGCGCCGTCCCCGTTGTGCACGGTGACCAGGCCGGTGCAGGTGCCGCAGCCGCCGTTGTGCGGGCCCATGTTCTGGTCCACGGCCAGCGACCACTTGGTCACCGACTTCGCCCAGTTGCGGGTGTAGTCGATGATGTTGGACATGTCCTCCTTCTGCTGGTCGGCGACCCAGGTGCCGCCGGAGTGCTCGGTGCCGAAGGCGTCCAGCGAGGGGTACTGGTTGTGCACGGTGGTCTGCTCGGAGACGTCACCGCCGTAGCCGTGCCAGGCGATCCCGCCGAAGTTGGGGTGGTTGCGGATCGTCGCGTCGTCGACGAGCGCGGCGGCGTACGAGTCGTACACGTCCCAGTTCCAGTCGTGCGCGAGGACCTTGGTGGACAGGCCGGCCGACTGGAGCTGCGGGAGCAGGTCGTTCTTGAGGAAGTACTGCAGCCCGGACGCGTTCCAGCTCATCGACGGGTAGCCGGAACAGCAGGTGGGCTCGTTCTGCGGGGTCACGTAGGAGACCTTGACGCCCTGCGCCTGGTACGCCTGGAGGTACTTCACGAAGTACGCGGCGTAGGCGGAATAGTCCTCCGACTTGAGCCAGCCCCCGTTGAGCGAGCCGCTGTCCTTCATCCACGCCGGCGCCGTCCATGGCGAGGCCATGACAGTCAGAGAGGGGTTCAGCTGGAGCGCCTGCCTGGTGAGCGGGACGACGTCCGCGAGGTCGTGGGAGACGGAGAAGCTGCTGAGGTTCGGGTCGGTCTGCCCGGCGGGTATGTCGTCGTACGTGTACCCGTACCGTGCCAGGTCCGAGGCGCCCATCGGATTGCGCAGGAACGACAGGCCGATTCCGTCCGTGGGGGAGAACAGCTTCTTCATGGTGGCGTCCCGGGTGGCCTGGGACAGCGCCCCGCTGCTGTTCATCAGCCAGGCCGCGGTGTCCGTGAAGGACGCCCCGCCGCCGGTGAAGGTCTGGTAGCGGGTGTTCTCGTCGACGGTGATGTTCGTGCCGCCGCCGCCGGTCCCGGCGGAGAAGGCGAACGGCGTCTGCGCCTGGAGCCCGCGGGTGACATGGCGTCCGGCGGAGTCGTCGGTGGTCGTGAGATACGCGGTGACCTGCTCGCCGGCCGCGTGCGCCGGCGGTACGACGGCGCTGAAGCCGGCCGCGGTGAGCAGCCCGGCCAGCAGCAGCCGGAGCGTGCGGGGTGCTCTTCTCGCCGGCACGTGGGGGGTGCTTCTCATGGGCACATCGCCCTTCCTGACGGGACGTCTTGACGGGGGTGCGAGCCGTTAGTTAACTCACGACGTGATCTAAGCCATGAGTGAACTGTGAGAGCCCCGAGTGAACCAGAGAGCCGAGGGAAGGTCCATGCCAAGAGCCGCCCTGCTCGTCTCCACCGCACTGCTCGCAGCCCTGATACCCCTGTCCGCAGCCGGCGGCGCCGGCGCCGCCGACGACCCGGCCCCCACACCCGTCGACCGCTTCGAGGGCGAGGTCCCCTTCGCCGCCCAGCCCGCTGACGGCATCTTCACCTGGGGAAGCGACAGCGACGACCCGCCCGCCTTGCAGTTCGCCGACCGCGCCGACGCCCCCGAGGGCGCCAAGGTCCTCGCCGGGACCTACGACATCAGCGGCTACGGCGGCTTCAGCCACGACTTCGCCGCCACCGAGCCCGCCCACGACTGGTCCGCGCACCAGGGCATCCGCTTCTGGTGGGACGGCCAGGACAACGGCAGGAAGACCGCCTTCGAGATCAAGGACGGCGGCGCCGACGGCGAGGCCTCCGAGCTGTGGACGACATCCTTCACCGACGACTTCACCGGCTGGAAGCAGATCGAGATCCCGTTCACCGACTTCGTGTACCGGACCGACTACCAGCCGGTCGGCGGCATCGACCACGTCCTCGGCCTGACCGAGATGTGGGGCTACGCGGTCACCCTCCCCGTCGGGATCCAGGGCCGGTTCGCCATGGACGACGTGGAGCTGTACGGCAAGGCCGACCAGGCACTGCGCGCGTCGGTCACCACCGACGCGGCCGTCTACCCGGTCAAGGAGGGCGGGACGGCGAGCGTGAAGGTCACCGTCGCCACCACCGGCTCCGCGCCGATCGACGACCCGGTCACCGTCGCCTACGAGACGACGGGCGGGACCGCCCAGGCCGGCAAGGACTACAAGGCGGTCTCCGGCACCCTCACCTTCCCGGCCGGTACGGCCTCCGGGGCCACGCAGACCATCAAGGTGCCGACGCTGAAGGACCGGTCGGCCGAACCGGCGGAGACCGTCCCGCTGAAGCTCACGGTCACCGGCGCCAAGGCCCCCGCGGAGACCCCGCAGGTCGTCGTCGACGCGCACGGACTGCCGTACCTGGACAGTAGGTTGCCCGTGAAGAAGCGGGTCGCCGATCTCCTCTCCCGGATGTCCCTGGCGGAGAAGGTCGGCCAGATGACCCAGGCCGAGCGCGGTGCCGTCGGCACCGGCGGCGACGTCACCGCCTACGACCTCGGCTCGCTGCTCTCCGGCGGCGGCTCCACCCCCACGCCCAACACGGCCGCGGCCTGGGCGCGGATGATCGACGACTTCCAGCTCCGGGCACAGGCCACCCGGTTCCAGATCCCGCTGATCTACGGCGCCGACGCCGTCCACGGCCACAACAACCTGGCCGGCGCCACGATCCTGCCGCACAACATCGGCATCGGAGCCACCCGCGACCCCGGGCTCGCCGAGCAGGCCGGTGCGGTGACCGCCTCCGAGGTCCGTGCCACCGGCGTCTCCTGGGACTTCGCCCCCTGCCTCTGCGTCACCCGTGACGAACGCTGGGGCCGCTCCTACGAGTCCTTCGGCGAGGACCCGGCACTGGTGAAGTCCATGGAGACCGTCATCCAGGGCCTCCAGGGCCGCGCCGACGGACGGGACCTGAAGGACGACGACAAGGTCCTCGCCACCGCCAAGCACTTCGTCGGCGACGGCGGCACCGCCTACGGCTCGTCCACGACCGGCACCTACACCATCGACCAGGGCGTCACCACGGTCACCCGGCAGCAGCTGGAGGCCATCCATCTCGCGCCGTACCAGACCGCCGTGGACCGGGGCATCGGCACGGTCATGCCGTCGTACTCCTCGCTGGACATCGTCGGCGACGGGCAGGGCCCGGTGAAGATGCACGCCCGCGCCGACATGATCAACGGGGTGCTCAAGGGCCGGATGGGCTTCCAGGGCTTCGTGATCAGCGACTGGAACGCCATCGACCAGCTCCCGGGCGACTACGCGTCCCACGTCAGCACGGCCGTCAACGCGGGCGTCGACATGATGATGGTGCCGTACAGCTACCAGGACTTCACGAAGACCCTGACCGACCAGGTGAACGCGGGCGGCGTCAGCGAGCGGCGCATCGACGACGCGGTGTCCCGCATCCTCACCCAGAAGTTCCGGCTCGGCCTCTTCGAACACCCCTACGCCGACACGAGCAATGCCTCCAAGATCGGCTCCACCGGACACCGGGCCGTCGCCCGGCAGGCGGCGGCCGAGTCGCAGGTGCTTTTGAAGAACTCCGACGGCGTCCTGCCCCTGAAGAAGTCGGAGAAGGTGTACGTCGCCGGGTCCGACGCCGACGACCTCGGCAACCAGACCGGCGGCTGGACCATCACCTGGCAGGGCCAGTCCGGCACCCACACCACCGGTACCACCATCCTCCAGGGCATGCGGAACGCCGGGGGAGACGTCACCTACTCCCAGGACGCCTCGGCGCCGACCGGCGGCTACGACGTGGGCGTGGTCGTGGTCGGCGAGACCCCGTACGCCGAGGGCGTCGGAGACGTCGGCAACGGCAATGACCTCACGCTGACCCCGGCCGACCAGGCCGCCGTGGACAAGGTCTGCGCGGCCATGAAGTGCGCGGTGCTGGTCGTCTCCGGGCGCCCCCAGCTGATCGGCGACCGGCTCGGCGAGATCGACGCCCTGGTGGCCTCCTGGCTGCCGGGCACCGAGGGCGACGGCGTGGCGGACGTGCTCTACGGGAAGAAGGCCTTCACCGGTCAGCTCCCGGTCACCTGGCCGAAGTCCGAGGCGCAGCTGCCGATCAACGTGGGCGACGCGTCGTACGACCCGCAGTACCCCTACGGCTGGGGCCTGACCACGCTGGCCAAGGCCCCCAAGGGCGGCGAGGCCACCCTGAAGGCGCTCGGCGCGGCGGCGCGGGCGGCCGAACGGACGGGCTCCGACCCGGCGGGCCGCAAGCTGGTCGGCGAGGCCCGGCTGCTGGTCCAGGCGAAGATCGGGCAGTCCGTCACCGCGGCCGTCTCGAAGCCCTTCGCCGACGCCGACCACCTGCTGCTGACCGGCAGGTACGCGGCGGCGGTGGAGAAGCTGACGGAGGCCTACCGGGCAGCGTAGGAGGAGCGCGCTCCCCAGGAGGCTTCGGGGTAGGTTCGAAGCATGAACGCGGTGCGACGGACCACCCGAAGCCTCCCGGGGCTGCTGTTCCTGGCGCTTGCGCTGGCGCTGGTCGCCCTGACCGCGCCCGCCCCGCGGGCCGACGCGGCGACCGGCGTCTCCGCGATCGCCGACGCCCTGCGCAAGAACCCGGTGTACGTCGACCCGGCCGCCGCCGCCCAGTTCTCCACGGCCGACGCCGACGTGCTGGCCCGGCAGATCAAGGACGCGGACAAACCCCTGTTCGTCGCCGTCCTGCCGGCCGGCTACCCCACCAAGGACCTCTTCACGAACCTGCGCACCGCCACCGGCGTCACCGGCCTCTACGCCGTCCGCCTCGGCGACCGCTTCGACGCCCGCGCCGACTCCTCGGTCCTGCCCCGGACGGCCGTCCAGAACCTGGTCACCAGCGTCCAGGGCGAGACCGCCAAGGCCCAGCTGACCGACTTCACCGACCGGGCCCTGGCCAACATGGGCGGCAAGGCCCCCGCCGCCTGGGGTGGCGGCAGCACGGGCGGCTCGGGGGTCTCCGGCACGGCGTTGATCGCCCTCGGAGCCGTGGTGGTGGCCGGCGGGGCGGGCGCGTACGCGCTGGTCCGCCGCAACCGCAGGCGTCACGAGGAGGAGCAGCGGGCCGCCCTGGACCGGCTCCGGGTGGTCGTCGACGAGGACATCACCGCGTTCGGCGAGGAACTGGACCGGCTGGACTTCCACCCGGCCGAGCCGGGCGCCGACGACGCGATGCGCGCCGGCTACGAGCGCGCGCTCAACGCCTACGACCAGGCGAAGTCCGCGATGGCCGGTGCCCGCAGACCGGAGGACGTCCGGGGGGTCACCCAGGCGCTGGAGGACGGCCGTTTCGCACTAGCCGAGCTGGCCGCCCGCCGCGAGGGCCGCCCGCTCCCGGAGCGCCGCCCGCCCTGCTTCTTCGACCCCCGGCACGGCCCCTCGGTCACCGACGCGACCTGGACCCCGGCCGGCGGCGCGCCCCGCGAGGTCCCGGTCTGCGCGGCCGACGCCACCCGCCTCGCCGACGGCCACGACCCGGCGGTCCGCGAGGTCGACACCGACTACGGCCGCCGCCCCTACTGGGACGCGGGCCCGGCCTACGGCCCCTGGGCGGGCGGCTACTTCGGCGGCGGCATCCTCCCCGGCCTCCTCATCGGCACCGCCCTGGGCGGCTGGATGTCCGCCCCCGCCTACGCGGCCGACTACGGCACCGGGTACGGCGACTTCGGCGGCCCCGACACCGCCGGCTACCAGGGCGGCGACGTCTCCGGCGCGGACTTCGACCCCGGGGACTTCGGGTCCTTCGGCGGCGGGGACTTCGGCGGGGGCGGCGACTTCGGCGGCGGTGGCGGCGACAGCGGGGACTTCGGCGGCGGTTTCTGAGCGGCGCGGGCTACTCCAGGGCCCCCAGCCGCTCCAGCACGGAGGCGGCGAGCGACAGCACCCCGCGCTCGGTCTCGCTCAACGCCCCGAACGCCTCGGCCAGCCAGGCGTCCCGCTGCGCCATGTCGGCCGCCAGCGCGCGCCGCCCGTCCTCGGTGAGACTCAGCACAGCCTGCCGCCGGTCGGCCGGGTCCGGCGCCCGCCCGACCAGCCCCTCCGCCTCCAGCTCCGCGAAGACCCGGGTCAGTGACTGCGGCCGTTGCCGCTCGGCCGCCGCGACCTCGCCGGGCGTGGACGGCCCGTGCCGGTACAGGTGCCCGAGCACCGACAGCTGATTGGGACTGAGACTCCCGTCCCGGCGCTCCTGCCGCAGCCGACGGTTGAACAGCAGGACGGCACGACGGACACGGGCGGCTTCGGCGAGGTGCTCCATGCGGAGATCCTACGCATGAACTTACTATCTGTTGGGCCATGCGACCCGTATTCTCCGCATCGTGACCCTCAAACTCATACGCAACGCGTACGAAGCCGGGCTGACGATGGCGGCCGTGCTGCTCTGCTGGGGAGCCGCGCTGGTGCTGGAGGGGGCCGCCGGGCTGCACACCGACGTGCTCGTCCTCGCGATCGCCCTCACCCTGACCCTCGCCGGTACCCAGCGCACGGCCGACACCCGCCGCCGGCTGACGACACTGGTGCTGCTGCCCGTGACCGCCGCCGCCTCGATCTTCGTCGCCCGCCTGATCGCCTCGCACTACCCGGCGGGCGCGGCCGTCTACACGGCCGGAATGGCGCTGGCCATCTGGATCCGCCGCTACGGCCCCGCCGCCACCAAGGCGGGCACACTGATCGCCCTCCCGCTGGTCGCCCTCCTCGTCGTCCCCGGTCCCGCGCTCCCGGCGGAGGCACAGAGCGGACTGGTGACCTGGGGCTGGTCGGCGCTGGTCGGGGTCATGGCGTGCTGCTCGGTCTGGCTGGTGCAGGCCCTGGGCGACCGCTTCGGCCCCTGGCGCCCCGACCCGGCCCCCGCCCCACCCGCGCGCCGCTCCCGCCTGCACCCCCGCCCCAGCACCCGCATGGCGCTCCAGATGGCCGCCGGGATCGCCGCCGCCTTCGCCCTGGGCCACCTGCTCTTCGACGACCACTGGCCCTGGGCCGTACTGACCGCGTACGTCACGGCGAGCGGCAACCGGGGCCGAACCGACGTGCTGCGCAAGGGAATCGAGCGCCTGGCCGGCGCCTGCCTGGGCACGTTCCTGGCGGCGGGCGTCGCGGCGGCCGACGTCACCGGTCACGCGGCGGTGGCGCTGACGTTCACGACCCTCGCGGTCGCCCTCTGGCTGCGCCCGCTCACCTACGCCTTCTGGGCCGCCGGCATGACCTGCGCCCTCTCCCTCCTCCTCGGCTACTTCGGCCAGGACGCCGCGTCCCTGCTCCCGACCCGTCTGGAGGGCATCGCGGTGGGCGCGGTCCTCTCGGTGGCCTCGGCGTGGTGGCTGCTGCCGGTACCGAAGCGCCGCGAGCCCGGCGCGCCCCGGCCGGCGGCGGTGGCAGGCTAGTGGTGCCAGGCCTGCCCGCCGGTGTTGCGGATGAAGCGTTGCAGCGCCTTCGCAAGCGTTTGTCCTGAGCGCGGGCGTTCCACCTGGGTCTGCGGCTCCCCGACGGCAAAGCGCTCGCAGCGGTCGACGAAGGGATGCGCGGGCGGTCGTGGTTGCGTGCACAGGCCGCGCTGTCTACTCCTGGTGACCCAGTCTCACGGCCATGTTCGGGTGGCGTTCGCTGAGCGCCTTCAGGGCGAGCAGGCTTTTGATGCTGGGTTGTCGCTCCTGCATGTAGGTTCCGGGCTCGACGGCGTTGTCCCAGCCCCAGCGCGTGTGGCTGACGTCGCCGGTCATGAGTACCGGACCCGCCGCGGTGCGGGCGAGGTAGGAGACGTGTCCGGTGGTGTGCCCGGGGGTGAGGATCGCGAAGAACGAGCCGTCGCCGAACACGTCGTTGACTCCTTCGAACGGCCCGCCCGGGTCCTTGGTGAACTGGAGTTCCTGAAGCGGCGGCCGTCCGGCCAGGAGGTGGTTGTTGGTGCCCTGGGCGAACAGGTTCAGGAAGAGCGACGCCTCCGCCTCGTCGGCGCCGGTGTAGATGGGGACGTCCTTGGGAACGTCCGGGAGCCCGGAGACGTGATCGAGGTGGAGGTGGGTCATGAAGACCCCGTCAAGGGCGGCTCCCTCCGCTTCGATGATCTCCGCGGTGCTCTGCCGAGGGCGCATCTTCTCGATGCCCCCGTATTTCCTCAGCATCATCCCGACCCCCACGCCCACGGGGTCCTCCACCAGCCGCCGTGAAACACCGGTGTCGACCAGGAAGAAGCCGTACAGGGGGTGTCGCACGACGTGGGCGTAGATCTTGATGGGCTCCTTGTGGTCGGTGATCCCCGCTGCGACGGCCTTCGGATGCCTGATGTTGAGCAGCCCCGTGATCGGGGCCTCCCAGTCCGCGCCGACCGTCTCGACCTCGACCGGCCCCGGCTGGTCGATCACGGACTCCATGGCCGCCGCGCCGACCGGTGCGCCGATGCGGGCAGGCTCCGCCGCGTGGGTCGTGGCCTTGAAGGTGAGCATCTTCATGGTTGAACTCCTGTTCAGTGAGAAATGGTGTGGCAACGGTGCGAACCGTCCGGCAGCTCGTCAGGCCCGGGGCCCGTTCCAGCCGGCGTGCCGTTGCCAACCGGCGCGCTGCTCGCGGGCGTAGGCGTCGAGGCGGGCGAGTTCCTTGCCGTGGACGCGGTGCAGCCTGCGCGGCGCGATGATCCGCTCGACGAAGCCGGCGAGGCCGGTCTCGCCGTCGAAGCGGGAGGTGATGTTCACCAACGCCTGCTCGCCGTGCGGGGTCACGGTGAACGTGGTGACGAGGCCGGAGCCGCCGGTGTCGGTGTGGACCAGGGTTCGGCCCGGTTCCGGCTCGGTGACCTCCATCCGCAGCTCCCGGACGCCCCCAGCGAAGTCGATCTTGAATCGGACGACGTTGCCCGTGCCCACGCCGCCCTCCTCGGCCCGGAAGTCGTAGAAGGGGGGCGGCAGGAACCGGGAGTGCAGTCGCGTGTCTGCCAGGTACCGGTGGACCTCGTCCGCGGGGGAGTCAACAGTGCGCTCGGCGGATGCGACGACGACGTGAGCCATGGGTCTGACCTCCGTGTTTGTGGTGTGAAGTGCGGGATTCCGCCTGCCGCCGGGGCGGGGTCGAAGGTGGTTCAGACCGTCTTGATGGTGCCGCCGTCGATGACGTAGTCGGCGCCGGTGATGTTGCCGGCCACGTCCGACAGCAGGAACGCGACCAGCGCCGCGACCTCCTCGGGTTCGCTCATGCGCCCGGTGGTGATGTTCTGGGACCTCGCGATCTGCTGGACGAAGTCGGCGAGGCCGACGCCCGCGGCTGCGGCCAGCTGGGCGACCGGGCCGTTGGGGTCCTCGTAGACGGTGGTGCGGACCAGGCCGGGGGAGACGGTGTTCACACGCACGCCCCGGGGGCCGAACTCCTCGGCCAGGGACTTGCCGAGCGCGGTGACCGCCGCCTTGACGGCGCTGTAGCTGGCCGGGATGCCCACGGGCAGGCGGGCGACGGTGGAGGAGATGTTGACGATCGCCCCGCGACGCTCGATCAGGCTGGGCAGGGCCGCGCGCGTGGCGCGGACGGTGGCGAGCACGTTGATGTCGAACATGCGGGTCCACTGGGTGTCGTCGGCGTCGAGGAAGCCCATGACGGCCTCGTCCCCGCCGCCCACGTTGTTCACCAGCAGGTCGATGCCGCCCAGTTCGGCCAGCGCGCCGTCGATGAGGGCGGCGACGCCTTCCGCGGTGCTCAGGTCCGCCGACACGGCATGGGCGCCGGTGTCCTTCAGTTCGGGCGTGATGGTGCGGGCGGCGCCCACGACGCGGACGCCTTCGTCGATCAGGGTCCGGACGGTGGCGAGTCCGATGCCGCGGCCGGCGCCGGTGACGACGGCGGTCCTGCCCGTGAGGTCGAGGTTCATGAGGCGTCTCCGATACGTATGACGTGAATGATTAAAGCCATACCTATCATGGGTTGAAGCAGTTTGCTAGCCTGGAGCCATGGCGATGACGGAGGCGCAGGCGGAAGCGCAGTGGGAGCTGGGCAAGCTGGTCCACGACCTGGACATGCAGAGCAACGCGCGCATGCGCGAATGGGTCTCGGGGCTCGGTCTGACCGTCGCGCAGGCCTCGGCCCTGCGCGAGATGACCGGCCCGATGACCATGCGTGAGCTGGCCGGGCGGATGAGCTGCGAACCGTCCAACGCCACCGTCGTGATCGACAAGCTGGAGGGCCTGCGGCTGATAGAGCGCCGTCCCCACCCCACCGACCGCCGGGCCAAGCAGCTCGTCCTGACGCCGGAGGGCGCCGGGCTGCGGGAGCGGTTGCTGACGGTCCTGACGGAGGAGCCCCTGTTCACCGGCCTGACGCAGGACGAGCAGGACGCGTTGGAGGGTCTGCTCAAGCGGGCTCTTCACCGCGCGGAGACACTCCAGGCCTGACGGCCTGGGCCCGTGGGGAAGCGGTGCCGGTCGGCCTGGCGCGGATCCACGGAGGTGAGTGAGCCGGGTGGCCGTCCTAGACTTGAGGGTCCGGGAGGGGGATCCCGAGCCGGGAGGACGCGATGGCGCGGCAGACCAGGCTGGCCGGGGAGTCCGAGGACTATCTCGGCGCGCGTGAGGAACTGCGGCTGGCCGAGATCGAGCTGATGCGGCACCGGGAGGAGGTCGCGGCCCGGCGCCGGTCGCTCCCGCAGGGGCCGCCCGTCGACGACTACGTCTTCCTGGAAGGCCCCTCCGACCTCGACGCCGGTGACGCCCCGGTCCGCGAGGTCGCGTTGAGCGAGCTGTTCTCCGCGCCCGAACGGCCGCTGATCGTCTACCACTTCATGTACGGCAAGCTCCAGACCGGTGCCTGCCCGATGTGCACGCTGTGGATCGACGGCTACAACGGCATCGCCCACCACGTCACCCGCAACGCGGACTTCGTCGTCGCCGCGGCTGCCGACCCGCCCACCCTGCGGGCGTACGGCCGCGACCGCGGCTGGCACGGGCTGCGGCTGCTCAGCTGCGGTGACAGCACGTTCAAGTACGACCTGGGCAGCGAGGACGAGGACGGCGCCCAGGACTCCACGGTCTCCGTCTTCACCCGCGACGGCGACGGCACGGTGCGGCACACCTACTCCGCCCATCCCCGCATGGCCGACGACATCCAGGAGCGCGGCATCGACCTGCTCACGCCCGTCTGGCACCTCCTCGACCTGACCCCGCAGGGGCGCGGGGACTGGTACCCGACCGTCGACTACTAGGGCCGGACCCCGCAGGACCGCCCGGACACGGCGGAGCGCCGCCCTCGGGGGAGTGGAGGGCGGCGCTCAGCGGGCGTGGTCGGGGCCGGCGGTCCGGCGCCGCGGGGTCACGCGTTCTTGATCGCCGAGATGTCGAAGTTCAGCTTGATCTTGTCGGAGACGAGGACGCCGCCGGTCTCCAGCGCCGCGTTCCAGGTGACGCCCCAGTCGGAGCGCTTGATCTCGGCCTTGCCCTCGAAGCCGACGCGCTCGTTGCCGAACGGGTCCTTGGCGGCGCCGTTGAACTCCAGGTCGATGGTGACCGGCCGGGTGACGCCGAGGATCGTGAGGTCGCCGGTGATGCGGTAGTCCTCGCCGCCGAGGGCCTCGGCCTCGGTGGAGCGGAAGGTCATCGTGGGGAACTCGTCGATCTTGAAGAAGTCGGCCGACTTCAGGTGACCGTCGCGGTCGGGGCTGCCGGTGGTGATGCTGTCCATCGTGATGTCGAGGGAGGCCGTGGACTTGGACGGGTCCGAGCCGTCCAGGTGCAGGGTGCCCTCGAACTCCTGGAAGCTGCCCTTGACGTTGGTGACCATCGCGTGGCGGGCCACGAAGCCGAGCGTGGTGTGCGCCGGGTCGATCGTGTAGTCGCCGGTCAGCGCGGCCGTGTCGGCGGTGGCGCCGGCGGCGGTGGTCTCGTCGTTCTTGCGGCCGAAGATGCCCATGAGGTGCTCCTTGAGGGGACGGGTCGCGACTTCGTAGCGGTGCGTGCAGCGGTGTCTGCGGAAGGCGCGGCCTTGATGTTTAACGTTCAACGAACTCAACGAGAGACACCGTAGACCCATTCCCTTCAACCTTCAACATCATCGACCCGCGTGTCACGCCCCTTACGCACCGTAACCTCGCGTCGCTCGATGTCGCGCCGGGACCCGCTGGGGGGAGCCGCTAGGCTCTGTGTGGGTGAACCGCCGTCCGGAGGCCTGTGTCACTCCGCGGGTGGTATGGACCGCCGGTGAATGTGAGGCGCATCTCAGCCCCGCCTTTGTGGCACCCCTACAACGGCGAAGCCCCCTGAGCAGTCGGAACGGCTGCATGCCGTTCTGGTTCTGTTCAGTGGTTCCAGGAAAACGCGTCGGAGACTGTACGGAGTCGACGTCTCGCATTCCTTGGTGTCCTTCGTAAGGTCGCTACATGACCGTTTTGGAAGAGACGACGGGCGAGCCCACCGGTGAACCGACGGACGCGCGCGGGCGGGTCGCCGAGCTGCACGAGATCCGTGCGGCGGCCGTGGCGGGCCCCAGCGAGAAGGCGACCGAGGCGCAGCACGCCAAGGGCAAGCTGACGGCCCGGGAGCGCATCGAGCTGCTCCTGGACCCGGGTTCCTTCCAGGAGGTCGAGCAGCTGCGCCGGCACCGCGCGGTCGGCTTCGGCCTGGAGGCCAAGAAGCCGTACACCGACGGTGTCATCACCGGCTGGGGCACGGTCGACGGCCGTACCGTCTTCGTCTACGCCCATGACTTCCGGATCTTCGGCGGCGCACTGGGCGAGGCCCACGCCACCAAGATCCACAAGATCATGGACATGGCCATCGCGGCCGGCGCGCCCCTGGTCTCCCTCAACGACGGCGCCGGCGCCCGGATCCAGGAGGGCGTCTCGGCCCTGGCCGGCTACGGCGGCATCTTCCAGCGCAACACGAAGGCGTCGGGCGTCATCCCGCAGATCAGCGTGATGCTCGGTCCGTGCGCGGGCGGCGCGGCCTACAGCCCCGCCCTCACCGACTTCGTCTTCATGGTCCGCGAGACCTCGCAGATGTTCATCACGGGCCCGGACGTCGTCAAGGCGGTCACCGGCGAGGAGATCACCCAGAACGGCCTCGGCGGCGCCGACGTCCACGCGGAGACCTCCGGCGTCTGCCACTTCGCGTACGACGACGAGGAGACCTGCATCGCGGAGGTCCGCTACCTCCTCTCGCTCCTCCCGCAGAACAACCGCGAGAACCCGCCGCGTGTCGAGTCCACGGACCCCGTCGACCGCCGCAGCGACGTCCTGCTCGACCTCGTCCCGTCGGACGGCAACCGGCCGTACGACATGACCAAGGTCATCGAGGAGATCGTCGACGACGGCGAGTACCTGGAGGTCCACGAGCGCTGGGCGCGGAACATCATCTGCGCGCTGGCCCGGATCGACGGCCAGGTCGTCGGCATCATCGCCAACCAGCCCCAGGTCCTCGCGGGCGTCCTGGACATCGAGGCGAGCGAAAAAGCTGCGCGTTTCGTTCAGATGTGTGACGCTTTCAATGTTCCGATCGTCACATTCCTGGACGTACCGGGCTTCCTCCCCGGTGTCGACCAGGAGCACGGCGGGATCATCCGGCACGGCGCGAAGCTCCTCTACGCCTACTGCAACGCGACCGTGCCCCGGATCTCCCTGATCCTGCGCAAGGCGTACGGAGGTGCCTACATCGTCATGGACTCCCAGTCGATCGGCGCCGACCTCACGTACGCCTGGCCGACCAACGAGATCGCGGTCATGGGCGCCGAAGGTGCCGCCAACGTGATCTTCCGCCGGCAGATCGCCTCCGCCGAGGACCCCGAGGCCATGCGGGCCCGCATGGTCAAGGAGTACAAGTCCGAGCTGATGCACCCCTACTACGCGGCCGAGCGCGGCCTGGTCGACGACGTCATCGACCCGGCCGAGACCCGCGAGGTGCTCGCCAAGTCGCTGGCGATGCTGCACACCAAGCACGCCGACCTGCCGTCCCGTAAGCACGGCAACCCCCCGCAGTAATCCTGCGGAAACCTCTCTCACGGAGACTGACACCCATGAACGTGCCTGACATCCGCGTCGAGAAGGGCAATGCCGACCCGGAGGAAGTCGCCGCCATAACGGCGGTCCTCCTGGCCCGCGCCGCCGCCCGGCCGACCGCCGACACCGAGCAGCCCCACCACCGCCACGCCAAGGCCGCCTGGCGCCGACTGGAGCGCGAGAACGGCTTCCGCGCCCCGCACAGCTGGCACGGCTAGGCTGCGCCGCTCAGCCGACAGCAGGTACAGAGAAGGGCCCCTCTACTCAAGAGGGGCCCTTCTCCGTGTGCGCCAAGGGCTGTCGGCCGCTTCGGCACCGCCGGACACCGCCGTCGCGGCAAGCACCGTTGCGGCGGAGAAAAAGAACCGCGCCCCCGAAGGGGCGCGGGGAACTGCGCGACCAGCCACAGACCACCCGTGGTCGGCGAGCGACCGGTCGTGGCAACCCGGTGGCCGGAAGCTACCGCAGCCGGGCCATCAGAGCGTGCTCGACCAGAGTGATCAGCGCCGACTTCGCATCGGCACGATGCCTCGCGTCGGTCGTGATGATCGGGGTGTCGGGCCCGATCTGCAGGGCCTCGCGGACCTCTTCGGGGTTGTACGGCTGGCTGCCGTCGAAGCCGTTGAGGGCCACGACGAACGGCAGGCCGCTGTTCTCGAAGTAGTCGACCGCGGGGAAGCAGTCGGCGAGACGCCGGGTGTCGACCAGGACGATCGCGCCGATGGCGCCGCGTACCAGGTCGTCCCACATGAACCAGAAGCGGTCCTGACCGGGGGTGCCGAACAGGTACAGGATCAGGTCCTGGTCCAGGGTGATGCGGCCGAAGTCCATGGCGACCGTGGTGGTCGTCTTGTCCCCGGTGTGGGTGAGGTCGTCGATGCCGGCAGACGCGGACGTCATCACGGCCTCTGTGCGCAGCGGGTTGATCTCCGAGACGGCACCGACGAACGTGGTCTTGCCCACGCCGAAGCCGCCCGCCACCACGATCTTCGCGGAGGTGGTGGAGCGGGAAGGACCGCCGCTAGAGCTTGCGAAGTCCACTGAGCACCCTTTCGAGCAGTGTCACGTCTGGCTGGCCACCGGCGTTCTCGTCGCCGCCGGGCTGATGGATGGCGACCAGGCCCGCCTCCGCCAAGTCGGCGACGAGGATCCTGGCCACGCCGAGAGGGATCGACAGCAGGGCCGAGACTTCGGCCACCGACTTGATCTCCCGGCAGAGGTTGCAGATCCGCTGATGCTCGGGCAGCTGGCCCTGCATCTGGTGCGGCTGCGCGGTGGTGTGCACCAGCGCCTCGATGGCGAGCTGGTACCGCGGGCGAGTCCGGCCGCCGGTCATGGCGTACGGACGCACCAGGGGGCTGCTGGCCCCCGAGGCCGGCGCCGGTTCGGGGCGGCGCTGCGGCTGTACCGGCTGGATGCGCGGCGCCGGCGGCTGGTCGTACGGCGACGGACCGGGGCCCTGCGGGGCGTACGGCTGCCGGTGGCTGGGCGTGGAGGGGAAGTTGTACCGGTTCCCGGAACCGTCGCCCTGGCCCTGCGAAGGCCCGTACGACCAGTTGCCGTTATTAGAACCGCCTGGGGGTGTTGCCACTTTCTCTCCTCCTCCGACCGTGCCGGGCACCCATCCTTGTGGAGCCGCGTCCCGAAACCTTACGGCCCCCGGACGCGAAAACGCACCGTCTGACTATTAGTTGAGAAGGCTTCCCTGGAGTTCCGCACGCAGATCCGGGGTAAGAACCGTGCCCGCACGGTCCACCAAAAGGGCCATCTCGTACCCAACCAGGCCGATGTCGGCCTCCGGGTGGGCAAGGACCGCGAGCGACGAACCATCGGAAATGGACATGATGAACAGGAACCCCCGCTCCATCTCCACAACCGTCTGATTCACGCTGCCGCCCTCGAAGATCCGGGACGCGCCTGCCGTCAGAGACGTCAGACCGGAGGCGACGGCCGCGAGCTGGTCGGCGCGGTCGCGGGGGAAGCCTTCGGACATCGCCAGAAGGAGTCCGTCGGCGGAGACCACCACGGTGTGGGACACCCCCGGGGTGTTGTCCACGAAGTTGGTGATCAACCAGTTCAGGTTCTGTGCCGCCTGGCTCATCGGGCTCACACTAACGCTCCTGGTTGTAGGTGCTGTCAGGACCGAAGCCCTGGCCGTTCGTTTCACTGCCTGCGCTGCGTCCGCGCTGGACGCCCCGACGCAGGTTGCTCAGCCTGCCCCGGACGTCCTCCGGGGCGCGGGAGACCTGTGGGCCTCCCTGGGGGGTGCTCGCGGCGGCTCCCTCGACCAGGTTGGCCTTGGGCACCCGCCTCGGCAGGCCGGAGGAGGTGACCCCGCCCGCCTTGGGCTTGCGCAGCGCCGAGGCCTGCTGCCAGCGCGCGTCGTTCTGCGAGCGCCAGGAGTCGTCGCCGGCCGGCTCGGGAGCCGAGGCCGCCGGGGCCGGAGCCGCCGGTGCCGCGGCCGGAGCCTGCTGCATGGGACCCGCGCCGTTCGAGCCGCCCGTGCCGCCGCCGACGGAGCCCCGGCGGGGCAGCCCGGCGTCGGTCAGCTGGTGGCCGTTGGAGGGGGCCGGTCCCGGACGGTCGAAGCCTACGTGGTTCCGCTCGTCCACGGCACCGGCCTGCGCCGACTCCGCCTGGGGAGCGTACTGGGCCGGGTAGCCGTTCGTGTAACCGTCCTGCTGCGGCCAGTCGTCCTGGTAGGGCTGCTCGCCGAAGGCCGGGAGGGCATCCGCGGCGGCGGCCGGCGCGGCTGCGGGCTCCTCCTGGGCCTGCTCCGGATAACCGGGCTCCGGGTAGCCGCCGCCGACGGAGAACGGGTCGGCGGAGAACGTGTCGTTCTGCGGCAGACCGCCGTTCGGCGCGTAGTACTGCTCGTCGTACCCGCCCTGCGGCTGCTCCTGGTACACCGGCTGCCCGTCGTAGCCCGTGGGCTGCTCCTGGAAACCCGTACCGTTCGTGTCGTAGCCCTGCCGGCCGCTGTCGAACTCGTCGGTGTAGGCCGGGATCTCGGCGGTCTCCTGAGGCGCCTGCGGGGACTGTGCGGCCTGCGGGGGCTGCGCCTGGGCCTCCAGGGCCGCACGGCGCTCCTCGCGCATCAGCGAGCGGCCCACGGGGTCCAGGTCGCGGATGTCGTCGGGGACCTCGATGTAGCGGCTGTCGTCGAAGCCGAGCTCGGCCGCCGTACGCATGGGCTGGAGCTGCGGCTGGGCGAAGTTCTCGGCCTGGAACTGCTGCTCCGGGATGATCTGCGAGACGGTGAACTCGTCGCGGTCCACAGGCTGTTCGCCGCCACCGCCGTGCGTGATCGCGTCCGGCAGCATGACCAGCGAGGTGGTGCCGGCCTGCTCGCCCGAGGGGCGCAGCTGGACCCGGATGCCGTGCCGGTCGGAGAGCCGGCCGACCACGAAGAGGCCCATGCGCTGGGAGATCGCGGCGTCCACGGTCGGCGGGTTGGCCAGCTTGTGGTTGATGTCCGCGAAGTCCTCGGCGGTGAGGCCGATGCCCTTGTCGTGGATCTCGATCATGATGCGGCCGTCGGGGAGACGGGTCGCCGTGACGCGGACCTTGGTCTGCGGCGAGGAGAACGTGGTGGCGTTCTCCAGGAGCTCGGCGAGCAGGTGCACGAGGTCGGTGACCGCGCGGCCGTGGATCTCGGCCTCCGGGACGCCGGAGAGCTCGATGCGCTCGTACTGCTCCACCTCGGAGGAGGCGGCGCGCAGCACGTCGACCAGCGGGACCGGTTGGTCCCAGCGGCGGCCGGGCTCCTCGCCGGCGAGGACCAGGAGGTTCTCGCCGTTGCGGCGCATACGGGTCGCGAGGTGGTCCAGGCGGAAGAGGTTCTCCAGCTGGTCCGGGTCGGCCTCGTTGTTCTCCAGGTCGGTGATCAGGGTCAGCTGGCCCTCGATCAGCGACTGGTTGCGGCGCGACAGGTTGGTGAAGATCGCGTTGATGTTGCCCCGCAGCAGGGCCTGCTCGGCGGCGAGCCGGACGGCCTCGCGGTGGACCTGGTCGAAGGCGCGGGCGACTTCGCCGATCTCGTCGGTCGAGGTGATCGGGATCGGTGCCACCCGGGTGTCGACCCGGCCCGGGTCGGTGCGGGAGAGCTGGTCGACCAGCATCGGCAGGCGCTGCTCGGCGATGCCGAAGGCGGCGTTGCGCAGCTGGCGCATCGAGCGGGACATCTGGCGGGCCACCATGCCGGCCAGGATGAACGCGGCGAGCAGCGCGACCATGACCGCGGCACCCGTGATGAAGGCGTCCGTCTTCGCGTTGTCCGCGATGTCGGAGGCCTCGCTCACCGCCTTGTCGGCCATGTCCGACTCGATCGTGCGGTAGGCCTGGTACTTGAGGGTGTTGACCGTCCACCAGTTGTCGGCGGTGATGCCCTGGGTGGCCAGCGCCTGGCGGGTGCCGGGGTCGGTGTCCTTGAGCGTCGCCAGCGCCGAGACCATCGCGTTGGCACCGGACGGCGGGGCCACGTAGTTCGGGTCCTTGGCCTTGGCCTGCTGGACCAGGGCCGCGCCGTCGGTCTTGATCTTCTTCTCGAGGTCGGTCAGCTTCTGCGCGTCCGCCTCGGTACCACCGCCGATGTACTCCTCGACGGCGATGCCCTCGAGGTAGGCGTACGAGGAGAGGGCGACCCGCTGGCTGGCCAGGTTGCCGGCGTCCGGGCCGGGCTTGACCAGCAGGTGCATGCCGATCGACCGCTCCAGCGACAGGGCCGCCTTGGTGAGCGAGATGGCGTAGACGGTACGGCCGTAGGAGGTGATGTTTCCGGTGCCCAGACCGAGCTCGTTGGCGAACTCCATCAGCGGGTGGGCGACCTGGGTGTAGCCCTCCTCCGTCTTCACACCGCCGAGCTTGCTGGTGTACGCGGCGGCGCGCAGGCCCGTGAGGGTGGGCTCCGCCTCGCGGAACAGCTTCAGCCGGCGCTCCAGGCCCGGCTTCTGCGGCATGTTCTGCGCCGCCGCGTCGAAGGCGTCGGCGGCCTTGTCGGTCGCGGCGCGGGCCTGGGTGACGGTCGCCTTGCCCTTGTTCAGGAGCAGCGGTGCCGCACTGACGTCCCGCTCGTTGTACAGGGCGTCGCCGTAGGTCAGGGCGGCGCGGACCAGGCGCGCGGTGTTCTCCGCGTCACGGGCGTCCTGCCAGGTGTCGATGGAGCTCTTCACCTGGAAACCGCCCATCACGAGGCCGACGGCCACGGGTATGAGCAGGATCGCGTTCAGCCTGGTCGGCACGCGCCAGTTCCGCGGGGAGAAACGGCCGCCGCTCTTCGCGGGCGCGGCCGGTGGTTCCGCGGCTGGCACAGGGGTGGGCGCCGCAGCGCGCGGCGGCGGGGTGAAGTTGCCCCGTGCCGACGGCTCGGGACCGTTCTTGCTTCGCCTCACTCGACCAACAACCTCTCGGCGGCGGGCACCTGTCGTCGTGCCGCAGTCTCTCAGAGCCCGGTGTGTCTCAGACCACTACTCAGTACGTCTTTGACTAATGGGCAGTTCAGGCATTCCAGCACGGGGGCCGGTGCACTTCCAAACAGTCCATTGGGGCAGAGCGCACGGATGTAAGCCCCAGATAAAACGGTCATAAAGAGCGAGCCCCGCCAAAAGGCGGGGCCATTGTGAGCGCAGCGGCACCGCGTGACCGCGACGCGTGGCGATACCACTGGATTCCTCTGCCGAAACGTTATGAACACCGGAGCCGACCGTGTCAAAGGCCACAGCCGGCTCCGGTTTCCTTACGACAACTGCCGTACGCGACGACGAACTTGGCTACGGCGCAGTGGCTACCGCAGGCGCGCCATGAGGGCGTGCTCCACCAGCGTGATCAGCGCGCTCTTCGCGTCGGCGCGGTGCCGGGCGTCGGTCGTGATGATCGGCGCGTCCGGTCCGATCTGCAGCGCCTCGCGCACCTCTTCGGGTGTGTAGGGCTGGTGTCCGTCGAAGCCGTTGAGGGCGATGACGAACGGCAGACCGCTGTTCTCGAAGTAGTCCACCGCCGGGAAGCAGTCGGCCAGACGCCGGGTGTCCACGAGCACCACCGCGCCGATCGCACCGCGTACCAGGTCGTCCCACATGAACCAGAAACGGTCCTGGCCGGGCGTGCCGAACAGGTACAGGATCAGGTCCTGGTCGAGCGTGATACGGCCGAAGTCCATGGCCACCGTGGTGGTGGTCTTGTCCCCGGTGTGCGTCAGGTCGTCGATGCCCGCCGAGGCGGACGTCATCACGGCCTCCGTGCGCAGCGGGTTGATCTCGGAGACCGCTCCCACGAAAGTGGTCTTGCCGACGCCGAAGCCGCCCGCCACCACGATCTTCGCGGAGGTGGTGGCCCGGCCTCCGTCAGAGCTTGCGAAGTCCACTGAGCACCCTTTCGAGCAGCGTCACGTCAGGAGCGCCGCCGTTGTTCTCGTCGCCGCCCGGCTGGTGGATGGCGACCAGGCCGGCCTCGGCGAGGTCGGCCACCAGGATCCGGGCCACACCGAGCGGCATGGCGAGCAGTGCCGAGACCTCGGCCACCGACTTCACCTCGCGGCACAGGTGGCAGATGCGCTGGTGCTCCGGGAGCAGCCCCATGAGCGCTGCCGGGTCGGCCGTGGTGCTGATCAGCGCCTCGATGGCGAGCTGGTAGCGCGGCCGGGTCCGGCCGCCGGTCATCGCGTAAGGACGTACCAGCGGCTGGTCGCCCTCGTCCCCGTACGGCTCCGCGTACGGATCATGAGAGGCGGTGGGCGGGGTCATCGTTCCTCCGGGCGGGACAGCAAGTCGGTCGGGCTAGCCGTCGGACGTGGCCGGTGGGGGGATTGTGGCGGCCGGACGGTGATTTGGTGAGGCGGGTTGGATCCGGGCTGTCAGTGGAGCAGACTGCCTTGCAGTTCGGCACGCAGGTCGGGCGTGAGCACCGCGCCCGCGCGGTCGACCAGGAGCGCCATCTCGTAGCCGACGAGGCCGATGTCACACTCCGGGTGGGCCAGGACCGCGAGGGACGAGCCGTCGGAGACGGACATCAGGAAGAGGAAGCCGCGTTCCATCTCGACGACCGTCTGCGCCACGTTGCCGCCCTCGAAGATCCGGGAGGCCCCGGCCGTCAGCGAGGTGAGCCCGGACGCGACGGCCGCCAGCTGGTCGGCACGGTCGCGTGGGAAGCCTTCGGACATCGCCAGAAGGAGGCCGTCGGCTGACACGACGACGGTGTGGGACACACCTGGGGTGTTGTCCACGAAGTTGGTGATCAACCAGTTGAGGTTCTGTGCCGCCTGGCTCATCGGACTCAACTAACGCTCCTGCTGGTGAGTGGGGCTCGGGAAGGTGCCGGTCTGCGGGCCGGTTCCGGCCTGTCGACCCTGTGCGATACCCCGACGGAGATTGGTCAGCCGGCCGCGAACGTCATCAGGCGAACGCGAGACCTGCGGACCCGCTTGGTGCTGTTGCTGCTGTGCCGTGCCCGGGACGAGGTTCGCCCGGGGGACCCGGCGCGGCAGACCGGAGGTGGTGACGCCGCCCGCCGCCGGCTGCCGTACACGCTCCGCCTGCCGGACGAGGTCGTCGTTCGGGGAGGTGCGCCAGGTTGCCTGGGCGGGACGCTGGGGGGCCGCGGCGGCGGGCGCCGGCGGCTGGGTGGGCACCGGCGGGATCGGCGGGACCGGTGCCGAGCCGTTGCCGTTGCTGTGGGGGTGCTGCTCCTGCTGGCCGCCGTGGAACCAGTTGGTCTCCAGCGTGTCGTACAGCGGGGTACGGCCGTCACCGGGACCGGTGGCCGGCGGCAGCGCCTCGGGCTCCTGGCGGACCGGCGGCGCGGACGGGACCGGCGGGCGCTGCGGCGCGCCGAAGTCGAGGCCGCGGCCGTTGGTCCCCGGACGCTCGAACTGGCCCGTACCGTTCTGGCCGTTGCCGTTCTGGCCGTTGCCCGCGTAGCCGTTCTGCCGACCGGGCAGGGAGTGCTGCCCGGTGGAGCCGCCGTCGTAGGACGGCGTAGCGAACTGGCCGGTGGAGCCGTTGTCGTAGGCCTGCGGCGCGGCGAACTGCCCGGTGTTCTGGGAGCCGCCCTGCGGTCCGGCCGGCGTGCCGAAGACGTCGGAACGCACGAACTGGCCGTTGTCCTGCTGGCCGTTGACATTGGGCCGCGGGAACGACCCCGTGTCGTGCTGGCCGTTCACGTTCGGGCGCGGGAAGGAACCGGTGTCCTGCGGGCCGGTGGTGCCCGGCCGCGGGAACGACCCCGTGTTCTGCGAGCCGTTCGGCGCGTTGAAGTCCGGGCGCGGGAACTCGCCGGTCGACGGAGCCTGCGGGATCGCCGGCATCTGCGAGGTGGCGCCGAAGTCCTGCCGGTCGTCGATGCGGGGCATCGGCGCGGTGTGGGCCGGGTCCTGCTCGTCGTGGCCGCGCGGGGTGTCCAGCGAGGCACGGGAGAGCGGCGGCTGGGCGTTGTCGTCGCTCCAGCTGGGGCGGCCGGCCGGCGGGTTGGCGCCGGGCAGCTCGGCCCGCGGGCCACCGCGCGGCGGCAGCTGGGGCTGACGGCCCTGGTCGGAGGGGTTCGCGGAGCGCTGCGGCGGGACCGGGGCGCGGTTGCCGAAGGCGTCCTGGCCGCCGAAGGAGTCCTGCGCGTTGCCGAACGCGTCCTGGTTGCCGAAGCCGCCGGCACCCGTGTTCGGCCGGCCCTGCGAGCCGCGTCCGCCGCCCTGCTGCGTACCGGGACGGCCGCCGTTCGGGCCCGCGCCGGGCAGCGCGGCCCGGGGACCCTGGCCGGCGCCGACCTGGCCGCGCGGAGCCGCACCGGCACCGAGCAGTCCGCCGCCGGAGGGGGCGCCGGAGCCGAGGGAACCGCCGCGTCCGCCGGCCGCGGGGGCACCGCCGCCGAGCGCCGGGGCGGGGGCACCCGCGCCGAGCGGACCACCGGCACCGCCCTGGCCGTTGCCGCGACGGGCGGCTGCCGCACCGGCCGCGGCCTGCGCGGCGGCCGGGCCGCCGGACGTGGCCGGGGCACCGGGCTTGCCGGGAGCGGGCTTCCTGCCGCCCTGGGCGACGTCGACCGGGAGCATGACCAGCGCGGTCGTGCCACCGGAGTCGGACGGCCGCAGCTGGATGCGGATGCCGTGCCGCTGCGACAGACGACCGACCACGAAGAGGCCCATGCGGCGGGAGACGGAGACGTCCACGGTGGGCGGCGAGGCGAGCCGCTCGTTGATCGCGGCGAGGTCCTCGGGAGAGAGGCCGATGCCGGTGTCGTGGATCTCGATCAGGACGCGGCCGTCGGGCAGCGCGTGACCGGTGACCTTGACCTTGGTCTGCGGTGAGGAGAACGAGGTGGCGTTCTCCAGCAGCTCGGCGAGCAGGTGCACGAGGTCGTTGACCACGCGGCCGGCCACTTCGGTGGTCGGCACGGCGGCCAGTTCGATGCGCTCGTACTGCTCCACCTCGGACGCGGCGGCGCGGAGCACGTCGACCAGCGGGACCGGGCGGGTCCAGCGTCGGCCGGGCTCTTCACCCGCGAGGACCAGAAGGTTCTCACCGTTCCGGCGCATACGGGTCGCGAGGTGGTCGAGCTTGAAGAGGGAGGACAGCTGGTCCGGGTCGGCCTCGCGGGACTCCAGTTCGGAGATGAGCGAGAGCTGACGCTGGATGAGGCCCTGGGAGCGGCGCGAGAGGTTGGTGAACATCGCGTTGACGTTGCCCCGCAGGAGGGCCTGCTCGGCGGCGAGGCGGACCGCCTCGCGGTGCACGTCGTCGAAGGCCGCGGCCACCTGGCCGATCTCGTCCCGGGAGTGCACACCGACCGACTCCACGGACGTGTCGACGTCCTGCGGGTCGGACTCGGAGAGCTGCTTGACCAGCTCGGGCAGGCGGTCCTGGGCGACCTTGGTGGCGGTCTCCTGGAGGCGGCGCAGCGAGCGGATCATGGAGCGGGCCACGATGAAGGCGCCGACCAGCGACACACCGAGGACGAGCAGGATCAGCGCACCGGAGATGATCGCCGACTGCTCGGAGGAGTTGCGCAGCTCGCGCGCCTTCTGCTCCATGTCCTCGAGCAGCGTGTGCTCGATCTTCTGCATCTGCTCGATCTTGGTCGAGCTGTCGTCCACCCAGTCCAGGTACGAGCGCTTGCTGAGCTCGTTCAGACCGTTCTGGGCGCCGAGTGCACGCTTGGCGTAGGTGTCGGCGGCCTCGATCGTCGGGTTGTTGCCGTCGATCGGGCTGAGCAGGTCGGCCGCGTTGCCGGCGTAGATCTTCCGGAAGATCGTCAGCTCGGAGGTCTCGCTCTCCTGGGCCGACTCGCCGTACAGGCGGTCGTTCTCGGAGAGGTCGCCGGAGCTGGTGCCGTTGGCGGGCAGGGCCGCGGCGATGACGGCACGCTGTACGGACGCGTACTCCTTGGCGGTGGAGAACGCCGCCAGGGCGCGGGTGCGCTGGATCATCTCCGGGTTGCTGGAGGCCTGCGCCATGTCCTGCGAGAGGTCGATCAGCTGGGTGATCAGCCGGTGGTAGGCCTCGACCGTCTGGGTCGAGTTCTCCTTCTGCTGGAAGGCGTCCTTGCGGATCTTCGCCAGGTCGTCCAGCTGGCCGGCCAGACCGACGAGGCTGTCGCGGACGCCCTGGAGCTGACCGTTCTTGCTCGCGGTGTCGATTTCCTCGGAGGCGTTGAGGAAGTTCTCGCGGGCGCGGTCGGTCTGGTCCTCGAGGCCCTTGACGGCGGAGCTCGTGGGCGAACCGTTGTGCGCCAGCGGACCGGCCGTCTTGTCACGCTCGGTCTGGAGCGCGGTGGCCAGCTCGGTCGCCTGCGTGGTCATGTCCGTCAGCAGCTGCATGTTGTCGAGCTGCTGGATGGAGTCGAGTGACTGGTTGATGCGCACCGCGCCCAGCGTCGTCGCCGCCACCACGGGGAGCGCGAGCAGCGACACCAGGCGCGTGGAGATGCGCCAGTTGCGCAGGGCTATGCGCGAGCCCGCGCTGGACGGACCCTGCGTGGGCTTGACCGGCGGAGTCGGAGTCGGAGTCGCGGCCGGCTGGGGGCCCGAAGACGCCGACACGGCGGGGCGCCCGGAGCGCTCACCGCCGTCGCCACCACCGCCGGCCGGGGCCGGGCCCGGGTTCTGGGCGTGCTGGGGCGAGGAACCGCGGTCGGTCCCGCCGTGCGCCGCCGGCTCAGCCGAAGCGCTGCCATCCCTCTTGAAACGTCCCTGCACTAGCGTCGCAACCTCTGGACCAGGCGCCCCTCCGGGAACGGAAGGACACGGTGTCGGCGTTGAACGGGGAGCGCCCTGAATGCGCACCCTGTTGGTCGTGAGTGTGACCGGCGCTGGCTCCCCCTGTCTCGCCGCCACTCGGCGCTGCGTTGCGCCCTCTGCGCGCCGGCTCGATCCTGCGGCGGTCCGTGGAATTCCAGCACAGTGCCGGATCTCCAACAAGGGCCGCGGACCGAGCTGTGACCTCTGTGACAGCGTGTGAGTGACACGTTACGAGATGTGGAAGTCGATCGCGTACATAAAGGGCGTATCCCTGTCAGTCGCCGGTGTGCGGGCCGTGTCCCAGTCGCCATGATCAGGAGCGGAATGACAGGTTCAGTTCGCCAATGTCCGTTTCGTTGCGGTGAGTTGTCGGCCTGATATGACCGCTTTGCCCCTGGCGCCGTGAGCAAACTCACATGCGGATCAAGGCCTCTTCGCCGCTTCGGCCGGGAATTCGATGTTTAGCCTGGCGCTTTACAACAGGGAAGTCTCTGCCAACCCACACACGACGGGGTCCTGTACAACCGTGAAGACGACGATGATGTTCCGCAACATAGCCAACCCCCGGCGCACCACCCTCGCCCACCTCAAGGACGCCGAGGAACTGCAGACCCCCGAGCTGCCCGAGCACTCCCTCGATCTCCCCTCCCAGACCGCCAACCCCCGGCGCACCATCCTCATGGACGTCCCGGCCGGGACCTCGGTCGCGGAGTAGTACGGCACCCGCCCGCCGATCACTCACCCACCCGGCGACCGGGTTATTCCGCGGCGGCCACCCCTCACCACGTTAGCCTGGGGCGTCAGACTCCAGCCGGTTCAGTGAGGGGCGCAGGATCCCGTGCGCATCGCCAGATTCTCCATCGACGGGAACGTCGCCTTCGGCGCGGTCGAGGGCGACAAGCAGGACGAACTCGTCCTCGACATCATCAAGGGCATTCCGTTCACGGACTTCGAGCTCTCCGGGACCAAGGTCCCGCTGAGCAAGGTCCGTCTGCTCCCGCCGGTGCTCCCCAGCAAGGTCGTCGCCTACGGCCGCAACTACGCGGAGCACGCGAAGGAGCTGGGCAACGAGGTCCCGGACGCCCCCTTCGCCTTCTTCAAGCCGTCCACCTCGGTGACCGGCCCCGGCGACGAGATCCAGTACCCGTCCTTCTCCCAGGACCTCCACCACGAGGCCGAACTGGCCGTGGTCATCGGCCGGCTGTGCCGCGAGGTCCCGCGCGAGCGCGTGGCGGACGTGATCTTCGGCTACACCTGCGCCAACGACGTCACCGCCCGGGACGTCCAGAAGCGCGAGAAGCAGTGGGCCCGGGCCAAGGGCTTCGACACCGCCTGCCCGCTCGGCCCCTGGGTGGAGACCGACCTCGACCTCGCCACCGCGTCCGACCTGACGATCCAGCTCACGGTCAACGGCGAACAGCGCCAGCTCGGCCGGACGAGCGAGATGATCCACTCCATCGAGGACCTGATCGTCAACATCACCGAGGCCATGACGCTGCTCCCCGGCGACGTCATCCTCACCGGCACCCCGGCAGGGGTCGGCCCCCTCAGCGTCGGCGACGAGGTCGCCGTCACCATCGAAGGCATCGGCACTCTCACCAACAAGGTTGTCAAGCGTGGCTAGCGCATCCGGCACTCCCGTCCGCGTACGTTTCTGTCCCTCGCCCACCGGTAACCCCCACGTGGGCCTGGTCCGCACCGCCCTGTTCAACTGGGCGTTCGCCCGGCACCACCAGGGCACGCTGGTCTTCCGCATCGAGGACACCGACGCGGCCCGCGACTCCGAGGAGTCGTACGACCAGCTGCTCGACGCGATGCGCTGGCTGGGCTTCGACTGGGACGAGGGCCCCGAGGTCGGCGGCCCGCACGCGCCGTACCGCCAGTCGCAGCGGATGGACATCTACAAGGACGTCGCCGCCAAGCTGCTCGACGCCGGCCACGCCTACCGCTGCTACTGCTCCCAGGAGGAGCTGGACACCCGCCGCGAGGCCGCCCGCGCCGCCGGCAAGCCGTCCGGCTACGACGGCCACTGCCGCGACCTCACCGCCGAGCAGGTCGAGGAGTACAAGGCCCAGGGCCGTACCCCCATCGTCCGCTTCCGGATGCCCGACGAGACGATCACCTTCACCGACCTGGTCCGCGGCGAGCTGACCTTCACCGCGGAGAACGTCCCGGACTACGGCATCGTCCGCGCCAACGGCGCCCCGCTGTACACGCTGGTCAACCCGGTCGACGACGCCCTCATGGAGATCACCCACGTCCTGCGCGGCGAGGACCTGCTCTCCTCCACCCCGCGCCAGATCGCCCTCTACAAGGCGCTGACCGAGCTGGGCATCGCCCAGCAGACCCCGGCCTTCGGCCACCTGCCCTACGTGATGGGCGAGGGCAACAAGAAGCTCTCCAAGCGCGACCCGGAGTCGTCCCTCAACCTCTACCGCGAGCGCGGCTTCCTCCCCGAGGGCCTGCTCAACTACCTCTCCCTGCTGGGCTGGTCGCTCTCCGCCGACCAGGACATCTTCTCGATCGGCGAGATGGTCGCGGCCTTCGACATCGCGGACGTCCAGCCCAACCCGGCCCGCTTCGACCTCAAGAAGTGCGAGGCGATCAACGCCGACCACATCCGCATGCTGGACGTGAAGGACTTCACGGAGCGCTGCGCCCCCTGGCTGAAGGCGCCCTTCGCGCCCTGGGCCCCGGAGGACTTCGACGAGACGAAGTGGGAGGCGATCGCCCCGCACGCCCAGACCCGCCTCAAGGTCCTCTCGGAGATCACCGAGAACGTCGACTTCCTGTTCCTCGCCGAGCCGGTCGAGGACGAGGCGTCCTGGACCAAGGCGATGAAGGAGGGCAGCGACGCCCTTCTCGCCACGGCCCGCGAGAAGCTGGAGTCGGCCGACTGGACCTCCGCCGAGTCCCTGAAGGAGGCCGTCCTGGCCGCCGGCGAGGCCCACGGCCTCAAGCTCGGCAAGGCCCAGGCCCCGGTCCGGGTCGCCGTCACCGGCCGCACGGTCGGCCTGCCGCTCTTCGAGTCCCTCGAGGTCCTGGGCAAGGAGCGGACGCTGGCCCGCATCGACGCGGCGCTGGCGAAGCTGGCCGCATAGGTACGCGCGCGTAGGCAGGGGCGGCGGCCGGGGCACCGGCCGCCGCCCCGCACGTGTTTCCCGGCCGTCTCCCGGAGTTCACCTGGGCGGCCGAGTCCCGCTTCCTGAGTGCACGTTGGATGTTTCCTGTGCGCATGATGTGCATGCGCGGCCGGTGCAGGGGGTGGGGGACGTGACCCGTTCACGAGACGAAGTGATCCGTTCGCGAAGACTGGCCACGGCCGTCGTCGCCGCAGCGGCGGCGCTGACCTGCGTCGGAGCGACCTCACCCGCGCAGGCCGGGCCCGTGGACGTGCCGCCGCCGGCCGGCTTCGTCACGTTCCGGACGGAGGAGCCGACCGTCGTGTCCTACATGTGGGCGGGGGCTTCCGGGTTCCAGTGGGAGCCGCGGACCGCCGCGGGCCCCGGGACCTGGGTCGACTACCCGGGCTTCGTCCCGCCCGCGCACGCCGGCCCGGACGACCTGGCCACCGGCACCGACGTGGTCAGCACGTGGGACGAGGGCGCCCAGGTCACGCAGCGGCACCGCTCAACCGGCGTGACGGCCACCGTCACCGTCCCGGCCGGCCAGACCTACCGGACCACCTCCGGCTGGAGCGTGCTCACCCAGGACGCCTCCGGCACCCCGCACGTCCTGCGCGCCGCGGCCGACGGCTCCACCACCGACCTCCCGGTGACCGGACTCCCCGCGGGCGCCGTGCCGACGGGTTACATCCCGGGCGGCTCGGTCCGCCGGGCCGCCCTCGTCTACACCCTGGACGGCACGACCTCCGTGGGCCTCGTGGACCTGGGCGACGGCACCTTCCGCAGCTATGTCACGGGGGTGGCCGCCGATCCGCAGGTCCGCTTCAACGACCGCTGGCTGGTCGCCGACTGGAGGTACATCCGCGTCGACGCCGCCCCGGACACCCAGCCCGGCGTCGTGCCCGTCCGGGGCGCCGAGACGGTGGCCGTCGTCGGTGACCAGCTTCTGATCGGCAACCCGACCGTCGTCTACGGCGGCGCCGAGCCCGCGCTGACGGCCCGCTCGCTGACCACCGGCGAGACCGGCACCGTCCTCGCGGACTCCTCCGGAGGCATGGCCCCGACCCCGGACGGCGGGGCGCTCGCCACCGCCGGCACCTCCAACGTCGACTGGAACATCTACCGCATCACCCCCACCGCGGCCGGCGGCACCGCCACCCGGAAGGCGGCCCCGGCCCCGCCCGGACAGGAACGGGTCGAGGGGCTGGCCATGGCCGGGGGCGAGCTGTTCCTCGACGGCAGGCAGAGCCGCGGCCACCGGATCTCCGGCTTCGCGCTGGACGCCTCCGGTAGCCCGGTCGGCTCCCAGGCCCCGCGCAGCCCCGTCCTGCCCGACGTGACCTGCCTCCCGGGCGACACCGCCTGCCCGCAGCTGGAGGCGCTCGGCGACGGCACTGTCGCCGTGCTGTCCACCGATCCCTCCGGCCACGAGAACCTGCTGCGGACCGGCCTCGACACCGGCTCCTCGTCGAGCGTGGACACCGGCGACTCCGGCGGTCGCATCGCCGGCGGCACCGGCCGCTACGTCCTCTACAACGGCGGTACGCCCGGCGTGCAGCAGATCGAGGACTTCCCGCGCGGCGCCACGTCAGGAAAGACCGCGCTCACCCGGAACCGCACCACCGCGGCCCTGTGGGGCCAGGTCCTGTGGACGCCCGGCAGCGCCAAGGGGTCGATCACCGGCCACGACCTGAAGACCGGCAGGACCACGACGACCGTCGTCACCGGCGGCCGGTGCGTGCCCACCGACATCCAGGCCGTCAACAGCAGGCTCTACTGGAGCTGCGGCCCGTCCGGCCCGGCCGGGGTCTACGACCGGGCGGCGAAGCGCAACATCTCCGTGCCCGCCGGCCGCTCCCCGGCCCGCCTGGGCGACGGCTTCCTGGTGCGCGAGAACCGGACCACGCACCAACTGCTGCTCACCGACGTCCACACCGGTACCGCGAAGACGCACGTCGTGGCCGTGCTGCCCTCGACCGATCTGAACACCGGCGCGAGCAACGGCCGTTGGGCCGTGGACCGGTTCGGCGGCCAGATCGCCTACCTCGGCAGCTACGAGAGGGTGTGGATCGTCCCCAGCCGCGTGCCCACCTCACCGCTCGCCCAGATGGACGCGCAGGTCTACTCGCCGTCCGCCGTCACCAGGTCCGCGCCCTGGTCCCCGGTGTGGCAGCTGAACAAGCCGTCCAGGTGGACCCTGACCCTCGCCACCCCCTCGGGCACGGTCCGGCGCACCCTGACCGGCGCCTCCACGGGCGCGGCCGTCCGCCCGGCCTGGGACGGCAGGACCGACAACGGCGGCGTGGCCGCGACCGGCAGGTACACCTGGAAGCTCACCGCCCGTCCCCGCGACGGCCAGGGCCGGACCCTGACCCTGACCGGCCGGATCACCCTGGGCTGACGGCACCCGCGGAGTACGGTCGGTGTCATGACGATCAGGGCCGTGGTGTGGGACGTGGACGACACCCTCTTCGACTACACGAGCGCCGACCGCGAGGGCATGCGGGCGCATCTGGCGGCGGAGGGGCTGCTCGCCGGCTGGGGGAGCGCGGAGGCGGCGCTGGTGCGGTGGCGCGAGATCACCGACCAGCAGTGGGCGCGGTTCTCGGCGGGCGAGCTCTCCTTCGAGGGCCAGCGCCGCGACCGGGTCCGGGTGTTCCTGGAGAGTGAGCTGACCGACGCCGAGGCCGACGACTGGTTCCGCCGGTACCTGACGCACTACGAGGCCGTCTGGGCCCTCTTCCCGGACGTCCTGCCCGCCCTGGACGCCCTCGCGGCCGGATACCGGCACGCCGTGCTCTCCAACTCCAGCCTGCACGTCCAGGACCGCAAGCTGCGCACGCTCGGGGTGTACGACCGCTTCGAGGCCGTCCTCTGCGCGGCCGAACTGGGCGTCTCCAAGCCGGCCGCCGGTGCCTTCCTGGCGGCCTGCGCGGCGCTGGAACTCGCCCCGCACCAGGTCGCGTACGTCGGCGACCACCCGGAGATCGACGGGCGCGGCGCCGCCGACGCCGGGCTGCTGTCGGTGTGGATCGACCGCCCCGGGCTGTCCACCGGCGCGGCCACCAGGGCCGACACTCCCGCCGGCCCGCACCGGATCGCCTCCCTCGCCGAACTGCCCGCGATCCTCCGCGCCGATACCCGTTTTGGAGCCCCGTCCACCTTCAGGTAATGTTCTTCCTGCGCCGCCGGGGAGCGGGCCGAAAGGCCGGAACCGGAGGCGCGAAACTAGAACAAGATCCCCTCAGGGGCTTGCGTTCCAGTGGCCTATGGTGTAATTGGCAGCACGACTGATTCTGGTTCAGTTAGTCTTGGTTCGAGTCCAGGTAGGCCAGCTCGCAGAGCTCATCTGCAAAGCCCCCGTTGTGTAGCGGCCTAGCACGCTGCCCTCTCAAGGCAGTAGCGCCGGTTCGAATCCGGTCGGGGGTACGGAGATCTTCCACGGATGATCGCTAGGGCCCCCGTTGTGTAGCGGCCTAGCACGCCGCCCTCTCAAGGCGGTAGCGCCGGTTCGAATCCGGTCGGGGGTACGAACTGGTCTAAACCATCATTGGTCTATGGTGTAATTGGCAGCACGACTGATTCTGGTTCAGTTAGTCTTGGTTCGAGTCCAGGTAGACCAGCTCGGATCTGCAGCGTTGTACATCGAACGTCTGTAAGATCCACGCCCCCGTTGTGTAGCGGCCTAGCACGCCGCCCTCTCAAGGCGGTAGCGCCGGTTCGAATCCGGTCGGGGGTACGCGATGAAGGCCCTCCGCTTCGGCGGGGGGCCTTCTTTCTGTCGTCCCTACGGCGCCCTATCCGAAGCCGTAGCGCCGGGCCGACTCCTCCTCCTGGGCCAGCCGGTGCAGGGCCTGCAACATCGGCTCCACCAGCACCGCGCTGGCCACCGCGGCCTCCGCCTTCTCCTCCTCCGACGGCTGCGTCTCCATGAAGTCCAGATCGGCGACGGCCGCCTGGTACATCAACTTCGCGCGCGGTACGAGGAGTTCGGCGTCCCAGTCGTAGCCCAGCCGGCGGAACGCGGCCAGCGCGACCACCAGCCGGCGGTACGCGGGGGAGATCGTCGTCAGCTGCCTGGCGTTCGCCCAGCCGAGCGTGTCGAGCAGGGTGCGGGCCTCCCGGTGCGCGGCCCGTACGTACTCGTCGTCCTCGTCCGGCTCCGGCAGCTGCGGCAGCGCCCAGAGTGCGGCGCCCACCCGGATCGTGCGGCCCAGCGAGTCGTCGTCGACATGCCCGAGCACCTCGCGGACCGTCGCCACGGGGATCCGGCCCACCTGGATCATCGCCCGCACCAGCCGCAGCCGCCGCAGGTGCTCCTCGTCGTACTCCGCGGTCGTGGCGTTGACCTGGCGGCCGGGCGGCAACAGCCCCTCGCGCAGGTAGTACTTGATCGTCGCGACGGGCACCCCGCTGCGCTCGCTCAACCGGGCAAGCCGCATGTCTTGCGCGCCTCCTTGGTAAGTGCCACTATCCAAGCATCCACAGAAGGATAGTGTCGCTATCCGACAAGGCTCCGGGGGTGTCGCTCCACATGGTCTCCATGTTCGCCAAACCGATTCCGGGCCGTACGACCGCTGCCCGCGAGGGCGATGCGGTGGTCCTGCTCATCGGCATGCGCATCAACCACTTCTGGGCGGTCCACCAGTGGGTCCCGGTCATGGTGTCGATGTTCCGCATGCTGGCGGAGCTGGCGCGGGACCCCGGCCGGGGGCTGCTCGGCCGCATCCTGCTGACGGCGTCGCCGCGGACGTACTACGTCGTCCAGTACTGGGAGTCCAAGGAGAAGCTGTACGCGTACGCGAGCGAGGTGGGCCTGCTCCACCACAAGGTGTGGGGCGCCGTGAACCGCAAGGAGAAGGCGGGCAAGCTGCACGCCCACGTGGGCCTCTGGCACGAGACGTACGTAGCCCCCGAGGGCTCCTACGAGTCGATCTACTTCGACATGCCGAAGTTCGGCCTGGGCGCGGCGAGCGGGGTGGTGCCGGTGGAGAACCGGGGCCGCTACGCGAAGGACCGCTTCGCCCACAGAAGCGTCCGCAACAGCGCTCCGTAAGGGGCACGGGAAACTGCGCGACCAGCCGCGACGGTGTCGCGGACGGCTGACGGCCGGTGGCCGCGCGAAGGGTTGCTTCGCCTGTCGATCGGGCTTGAGTGCAGCGCCCTGCCAGGGGCGCGGGGAACTGCGCGACTCGCCGCGGCGGTGTCGCGGACGGCTGACGGCCGTTGGCGGAGCGAAGGGTCGCTTCGCCTGTCGATCGGGCTTGAGTGCAGCGCCCTGCCAGGGGCGCGGGGAACTGCGCGACTCGCCGCGGCGGTGTCGCGGACGGCTGACGGCCG